>NZ_JBMHYI010000072.1:0-2995 GCF_058498515.1 Bryocella sp. | reverse complement strand
TCATCGCAGGCTGACAACGCTTGATACCCTGTCCCATGGCTGGTCTCCTTCTGCACCCTCGAGTGCGTACGGAAAGCCTAGCTCCTCCGTGAGGCCAGCCGTCTCATCCCATCTAAAGCCGCATGGATGCTTGCTGTGGATTGTCACGGCTGAAGCCGTGACCTGCCGTCCGTGCCAATTGACCAGAGGTCGATTGCGTGGTGAGGCCGCAGTTCGCGGATGGAATGGGGCGGGCCTTCAGCTCTCTGGTTGAAGGACGTGCAGTTTGCCGCTGCGGGGAAGCAGGTTTCTCCACTACGCGGGACGATGAAGCTGTCTCGCTTCGGTCGAAATGACACATCTTCGGTAGTGAGGAATGCGTCGATACAACCTAGCGCGTGGGGGCCTTGCGGGGGGCGCGTGGGGCTGCGGGAGTGGATCCGGCTGGAGCGGGGTTTGATGAGGTTGTGGAGGTCTGGGTCTGGGCGTGGGAGAGCTGCATGAGCCAGTCCTGGGCGCTGAAGGCTGAACCTCCGCGGGGTGCGCGGACGTAGCTTCCATCGGCCTTGAGCAGCCGAGCCTTTACGTTGTCGCGGAGATAGGCTTCGAGGATCTCTTCGCGGAGACGGCGCTTGAGCTCGGGTTCCTGGACGGGGAAGACGACCTCGCAGCGCTCGTAGAGGTTGCGTCCCATCCAGTCCGCGCTGCCGGCGAAGACTTGTTCGTCGCCGCCGTTGGAGAACCAGAAGATGCGGCTGTGTTCGAGGAAGCGGCCGACGATGGAGCGGACGCGGATGTGGTCGCTGAGGCCGGGGACGCAGGCGCGCAGGGAGCACATGCCGCGGATGATGAGGTCGATTTCGACGCCGGCCTGGGAGGCTGCGTAGAGAGCATCGACGGTCTTGCCGTCGAGCAGGGCGTTCATCTTGGCGATGATGCGGGCGGGACGGCCGGCGCGTGCGTGCTTGGTCTCGCGCTCGATGAGGGCGAGGACATCCGCGGCGAGAGTGATGGGCGAGACCAGCAGCGGGCGATAGCTCTTGCTGCCGGTGGCCCATTCGGCGGTG
The DNA here is from genome assembly GCF_058498515.1 of Bryocella sp. Classification (NCBI taxonomy): domain Bacteria; kingdom Pseudomonadati; phylum Acidobacteriota; class Terriglobia; order Terriglobales; family Acidobacteriaceae; genus Bryocella; species Bryocella sp. The sequence goes on along the minus strand of NZ_JBMHYI010000072.1, from coordinate 1,949 downwards.
AGATAGCGGAAGACGTGCTGCACGGCGTCGGTGATCTCGGGACGGCAGGTGAGCAGGCTGATGTCGGTGTAGAAGCGCGAGGTGACCGGGTTGTAGTTGCCGGTGCCGAGGTGCGCGTAGCTGCGGATGGTGTTGTCGGGGTCGCGGCGGACGAGCAGCGAGAGCTTGCAGTGGGTCTTGAGGCCGAAGATGCCGTGGAAGACCTGCACGCCGGCGTCTTCTAGCTCGCGCGCCCAGCGGATGTTGGAGGCTTCGTCGAAGCGGGCCATGAGCTCGACGACGACGGTGACGTCCTTGGTGGCTCCGGCTTCCTTGAGGGCACGGAAGATGGCGGAGTCGGCGCTGGTGCGGTAGAGGGTCTGCTTGATGGCGATGACGCGTGGGTCGAGCGTGCCGCCTTCGATGAAGCTCTCGACCGTGTTGTAGCTGTCGAAGGGATGATGGAGGAGGATGTCGCCCTGGCGGATGAGGGAGAAGATGTCCTTGCTGTCGGTGACGCGGATGCGGCGGCCGTGGAACTCGGGGAACTTGAGGTCGGGCTTCTGCACGGCGCTGTAGACAGCCATGAGGCGCGTGAAGTTGACCGGGGCGTCGATGTGGAAGACCTGCCAGGGGTCGAGCTCGAAGTTGGTGCGGAGGCGCTCGACGATGACATCGTCGGCGCTGGATTCGATCTCGAGACGGACGACGTCGCCCTTGCGGCGGTTGTGGAGCTCTTCGCGGACGGACTCGAGGACGCTGCGGCTTTCTTCCTCTTCCATGTAGAGGTTGGAGTTGCGGGTGACGCGGAAGCTGGCGCGGCTAACGATGCGATAGCCGCGGAACATGCCTTCGAGGTGCGAGGCGATGAGCTCGTCGAGGAGGAGGAAGTCGCGCGTGCTCCCGGTGGAGGGGAGTGCCAGGAGGCCAGGCAGTGAGCGGGGAATTGTCACGACGCCAAGCACGTTGGGCGAAGGGCTGCGGCTTTTGCGCTTGTGCTGCAGGAGCAGCGCGAGGGACATCGCCTTGTTGAGTACGCGGGGGAAGGGATGCGAGGGGTCGATGGTGACGGGGGTCAGCATCGGATCGATCTCGTCGTGGAAGAAGCGGGTGGCGAAGCGGCGCTGGGATTCGGTGGCCTGCTTCCAGCTGACGAGGCGAATGCCGGCTTCGTCCAGTGCGGGCACGAGGACCTTGTTCCAGATGCGGCATTGGTCGTCGTGGAAGCGATGGAGGACGTCGGCGAGGCGTACGAGGCGCTGCCGCGGCGTGAGGCCATCTTCGTCGGGCTTCTGCGGGAGGCCTTCGTCTTCTTCGAGCTGCTGCAGCTGGCCGGCGACGCGGATCTCGATGAACTCATCGAGATTGCTGGCGGTGATGGCGAGGAACTTGATGCGCTCGAGGACAGGGTTGGCGGGGTCGCTGGCTTCTTCGAGCACGCGGCGGTTGAAGAGCATCCAGCTCTCGTCGCGGTTGTAGTAGCGGCTGGTGGGGGAGATGGCGGGAGTGGTCGCTCTGGCGGATGGGGCGGCTTTCGCGGGAGCTGCCTTGGCGGCGGCTTTGACCGCGCGGTGCGGGGTTGCGGGCTGCGCGGCGGCCTTCTTTGCGACGGTGGAGGGCTGCCTGGTTCGTGCCGACTGGGGTGCGTGTGTTTTGGTCGACGTCTTCTTCGCGGCCGTTGCCTTTTCGTCCGTTGCCATGGATTACGAGAGTAAACGAGTCGCCGCCGGGGCGCGTGAACATGAGGTCAAGCGTGGCAGCGGATGTGCGAGGAGCCGTGGGAGTTACCGGGCAACTGCGGCGGAGATTCCGCGGGGCGCGTCACCCTTTCCCCGGCCGATATTTGAGTGTGTAGAAGGCACCGAAGAGGAGCAGGAGCAGTCCCCACCAGAAGGTGGGGTGGAAGGCGATGAGCCAGGGGAGGGCTTGTTCGTTGGGCGGAGGGTGGTGGGTGATCCACTCCCACGCGC
>NZ_JBMHYI010000071.1:0-121683 GCF_058498515.1 Bryocella sp. | reverse complement strand
ACCGCGCCCACCGAGCCTTAAGCCGGCTCTCAGCCGGAAGCCTTGCAGGCGGCTTCAGCCGCACTCAGGCGACTTTCAGTCGCAACCCCAACCTACCGGCTTTCAGCCGGTAGTCGTTTAGTCCAAGTTGACCGAGATCGCGATTGAGATCATTGTTAGCGCCGAACAGCGATATCGAGATCGGAAGGTGCAGAGCCACAAATGGAAGGTGGAGAGAAGAGCTGAGCGGAAGCGGAAGCTCGAAGAAGAGCGTGCAGCTCGAGAGCGAAAGAGGGTGCTGGAGGAACCTCGCGTAGATCGCTTGCTTAAGGACGCCGCCGCGTTTCAACAGGCCCGTGAAATCCGTTCTTACGCAGAGGCGATTCGCGAGCTGAAATTGAAGGAAGGGAACCCGATCCCGTCGGAGCTTGACCGGCGGGTCACATGGGCTATCGCTCAAGCCGATCGAATCGACCCAGTGATCGGCAACGCCTTTCTTGTGTCTATGGACGACGGCGATGGTGAAGATGCTGACTTGGCGCCTGAGGCTGCCGAGCAGGATCAGGTCGTTCTCTTGGAACATGACATCACTCGGCTCGAGCAATATAATCGCGCGCTGAAAGAACAACTCGCAATGCTCAAGAGGGATGCGACGTCTCAGAGGTATACGTCGAAGATGCGGTCCGCGAGCAGCGGCACAACTACTTCAAGTATCGAAATGCGCGCCGATACTGAGGGGCGGGCGCCGGGTAGGGCATGGAGATTCGCGCCGAGATTTTGGATGGGCCTATCGGATTGCGTCAAAGTGGAGAAAAGTAGACATTTCGGCTTCGTCGCCCATGGATTGTGGTTCGCTGATCCTTATTTCTGATTCCCTGATCGGCCGCTGGAATTCCGTGATCCTGAAACATATCGAGACGGCATGGAAAGGCGCAAGTCGCTGCGAGGAGACTGTCTAACGTGATTCGAGCGCGCTTATGGTGGGGCTTGAAGGTGCAGATTCCTTACAGATTTCCCTGTTTGCAGGGAAATGCACGCTGAGAGCGGTTCGTCGCAGACTGTCAGCACCGCCATATTGTCTGGGTTCCTTGAAATTGGGAACTCAGGAGCGATGAAAGCGCCCGGTCTGGCCACCAGATCGGGCGCTTCTGCGTTTGGGAAGGTCATCGCGCGAAAGCTCGGCACGTGGACCGACGGGCCTCTATGCTTGGAGCAATGGCAGCCGATGAAGGCCGCCTGTTGTTCAAGCAGGAGTGCACGTGCCAAAAATTATCGATCTGCCAAACAAGCCCCGCCGCTCGCGGACGTTGGTCGTGGTCTTTGCGGTCCTGGCAGCCTTCTTACTGGGCGGCGGCCGTTTGCTCTCCCTGTACATTGATGCGCTGTGGTTCAACTCCCTGGGATATGCGGAGGTCTTTCGCAAGACGCTCGCGCTAGAGGCAAGCCTGTTTGGCATTTTCTTTGCGCTCACGCTGGCTTTGCTCTTGGGCGCCTTTTTCTGGCTGAATGGCGGCCAACTCAGCAAGACAAGCCTGGTGCGCACGGTATCGGTCAATGGACAACCGCTCACCATTGATGTCAGCCGCTGGATGAAGCCCGCAGTGCTGGTTTTATCTCTGTTCGTTGCGTACGTCAGTGCGTCCTCCATGTCTGCGGAGTGGGCAACGTTCACGCTATGGATCTATGGGCCGCATACGGCGAGTATCACCGATCCGGTGATGGGACGCCCCCTGAATTTCTATCTCCTCACGCTGCCGGCGTGGCAGTTACTGGCTGGCTGGATCACCGAGCTTGCAGTCCTGGTGCTTGTCATGGCCGTTGGACTCTTCGTCCTGCGCAGGCTCCCGCAGGGACAAGACGTACGCTTCGCCAGGACCGATCGCGATTCATGGAGCGGCCTCTACACAGCTGTCGCCATCGTGTTAGTCGCGTTGGCGCTGCGGGTATGGCTCAACCGTTTCGATTTACTGTTGGCGGATCACACTATTTTTTCCGGTGTGACGTATACCGACGCCCATGTGGAGTTGCCAGGGCTTCTGCTGGTCGCGGTCGTGTTACTCGCCGGCGCGGCAGTTGCGGCTTATAGCGCAGCAAGCCGCACTGGCGGCAAATGGGTGGCGATCGCCGTGTTGCCGGGGATGCTGTTGTATCTGGCGGTTCAAGGCGTGGACGTTGCGGTGGACACGTTCATCGTCAAGCCAAACGAGCTCGTCAAAGAACAGCCCTATATTCGCAATAACATCGAAGCGACGCGCGCAGCCTACTCGTTGGATAGCATCGTGGTTCGGCCCTTTGCGGCGGGCACCACCGCGGCCGATGCGGATGCGGCGAAGAACCAGCCCACACTTCAAAATATCCGCCTGTGGGACGCGCAGGCACTGCAGGATACTCTTCGTCAGATCCAGGAGATACGGACTTATTACGACTTCCCGAGCATCGATATCGACCGCTACATGCAGGATGGCCATCTGCGTGAGGTGATGCTTGCTACGCGAGAACTGAGCACCACGAAGTTGCCAGAAAGCAGTCGCAACTGGATCAACGAGCGGCTGGTCTACACCCACGGATACGGCGTAACGATGAATCCCGTCAATGGCTTTACTCCGGAGGGCCTGCCAACACTGATGTTGAGTAACATGCCCGTGCAGAGCACCGTGGCGGGGCTGCATGTAGATCGACCGCAAATCTATTTTGGTGAGCTGACCGACTCCGACGTTTATGTGAAGACGCGTCAGCAGGAGTTTGATTATCCGCAGGGCCAATCGAACAGCCTTACCAGCTATCACGGAGACGGCGGAATCGTTCTTGGGGGCTGGCTCCGCCGGGCATTTATTGCGCTGGAGCGCGGAGATATAGCGAAACTGCCGTTCAGTGACGACGTTACCCCCGACTCGCGGCTGCTGATGCGACGCAACATCAGGGAGCGTGTTCTCAATATCGCGCCATTCCTGACGCTTGATCCTGATCCGTATATTACCGTGGGCGAAGATGGGCGACTCCGCTGGATTCTCGACGGATTTACCTCTGCGAGCACTTACCCGAATGCACGTCACTACGGGCTAGCCGATGCAGATGTGAACTACGTGCGCAACAGCGTGAAGATTTCTGTCGATGCATACGATGGCACGGTTGCTTTCTATGTGATGGATGGTGCCGACCCAATCCTTGCCGCCTATCGCAATGCCTTTCCGGCGCTGTTTCAACCTGCTTCGGCTATGCCCGCATCGATGCGAGCTCACCTGCGGTACACCGACACGCTACTGAAGCTTCAGGCTCATGCCTATGGCCTGTATCACATGACCGATCCTTCCACTTTCTTCAACCGTGAAGACCTTTGGACCCCAGCTACAGAGTCTGCCTCAGGCAGCGATGGTCAACCCTCCACGCGCGAGATGGAGCCAAACTACGTCCTGATGAATCTTCCTGGCGAGTCCGGCATGGAGTTCGTAAATATCCTTCCGTTCACACCGAGCAATCGCAATAACCTCATCGGATGGATAGCCGGGCGCAGTGACGGAGAAAATTATGGGACGGCGGTTGCCTATAACTTCCCTAAGACACGTCTCGTCGATGGGCCATCACAGATAGAAGCGCGCATTGACCAGAACGCCCAGATCAGCGGACAGCTAACCCTGTGGAATCAGCAGGGATCGCATGTGCACCGCGGCAATTTGCTCGTGATCCCTACCGGTTCGGCGCTCTTATACGCTGAGTCGATCTACCTGCAAGCGGACCGGAGCCCGATGCCTGAACTGAGGCTGGTTGTGCTGGCGCTGCAGGATCGTCTGGCTTATGGCACTACGTTTGAGGCGGCTCTCTCCAGCCTGTTCAATGGGACTGAGTCATCGATAACTCAAGTATCTCCAACACAGGGTCCCGCTGCAGCCAACACGACGACAGGGCAGACGCCAGCGAGTGTTGCGTTTACGGGCAACGCGAGCGATAGCCGCGACAAAGAAATTCAAGAGGCAGCGCAAGAATTCGCGGAATATCAACGGCTGACGGCTGAGGGCAAGCTCGCGGAAGCTGGTGCGAGACTCGCCGCGTTGAAAGCACATCTAGATCATCTCTCCGGCGGAAAGGCCCATTGATGTCCTGGAAACGGGCCACTTAACTAAGCGTTCTACAAACGAAAATCCGAAGGGAACCACGACCAACCGTACTCCAGCCTTCTCCCGCCCAATGAGCAGGAGAAGGCTGGAGTCGTTTTTACCGAGCTTGCTGTTTTATCGAGAGTGAAGCGGATTCGGTCTAAGCCAGTGCGATCTCTACGGTCTTAGCGGCTCCGTCGAGGGACTTGATCGTGAAGCTACGAACCTGGCCGGGGCTTACTTCGTTTGAGGACTTACTCGACGATGAAGCTGAGCTCTGGCCGCCAGTCTTCCACTTGGCGTTGAGCATGGAGCTGAATGCCGAGAGGTCGACGGCTCCGGTAGCGGCTGGCGCTTCGGGGGCTTCGGGAGCGGCGGCTGGGAGCTTGCAGGTGACGAGGATGCCTTCGCCAAGCTCGACGCGAGCGATGCCGTTTTCGACCGAGACGACGCGGCCGGTGACGGTATCGCCAATGGAGTGTTCGGCGAGGAATTCATCGAGGCCGGTGGGAACGAGTTGCTTGATGCTGAGGCGAAGCTTGCGGCCTGCCTGGTCGATTTCGAGGACCTTTGCCTTGACGATCTCGCCGACGCGGAGGACGTCCGAAGGATGGTTGAGGCGACGATCGACTGCGATTTCGCTGATATGAACGAGACCCTGGACTCCTTCTGCGACGGTAATGAAGGCGCCGAACGGGGTCATGCTTGCAACGGGGCCTTCGACGACGGAGCCGACTGTAAGGCGCTGCGCGGCCTCCACCCAGGGGTCGCCGAGGGTCTGCTTGAGGCCGAGCGAGATGCGGCGCTCTTCGGGCGAGATGGAGAGGATGACGGCTTCGATGACGTCGCCGACGTTCGCAACCTCGGTTGCCTTGTGGATGCGCTTGGACCAGGACATCTCGGAGAGATGGACGAGGCCTTCGACGCCGGGAGCAATCTCAACGAAGGCGCCGAAGTCCGCGGTGCGGGTGACGGTGCCGCGAACGCGCTCGCCGACGGTGAAGGTCGAAGCTACGTTCTCCCACGGATGAGGCTGGAGCTGCTTGAGGCCGAGGGAGAGGCGGTTGCCGGTGGCGTCGACCTTGAGGATCTGCACGTCGAGCGCCTGCCCGACTTCGAGAATGTCGGCGGGATTGTTGACGCGGGTCCAGGAGATGTCGCTGATGTGGAGGAGGCCGTCGATGCCGCCGAGGTCGAGGAAGGCTCCGAAGTCGGTGAGGGAGCGGACGGTGGCGCTGACGATGTTGCCTTCACGAAGCTCGCTGAAGCGCTGGCCCTTGAGGACGGCAGCCTCGGCTTCGGTGACGATGCGGCGATCGAGAACGACATCCTCCTCGGCGACATCCAGCTTCGTGATGCGGGCGAGGATCTCCTGACCGACGAGCTTCTCCATCTCCGCGGCGTCGCGTGTGCCGGTGCGGGAGGCAGGGATGAAGGCGCGGACGCCGACGTGGACGGAGAGGCCACCTTTGACGACGGCGGTGACGGTGCCGGTGATGTTGGCGCCCTCAGCGAAGGCCTTCTGGAGGCCGCTCCAGTCGGTGACCTTGGGAGCGCGGAAGAGGGAAAGCTGGTAGAAGCCATCGGTGTCGCGGCCCTTGACGGAGACGAGCAGGGAATCGCCGGGCTGGGGCGGATCTGACTTCGGCGGGAGCGCAGTGAGGGGAAGGATGCCTTCGGACTTGAAGCCGATGTCGACGAAGACGGACTCGGCGTCGACGGTAACGACGGTACCCTGGATCTGGCGGCCCTCGTCGCCGGTTCGCCGGTTACTGGTCTTCTGGTAGGCCGAGAAGATGTCGCCGAAGTCCTCTTCGGGCTCCGTTGGGACGGGCGAAGCAGTGGATACTGCCTCTCGGGCGACAGCCTCCGCGGCAATCGGGGGCTGTTCAGGCGGAGTGGTGGAGGATGCCTGGTTTGCTAGGGAATCGGGAGTGACGACTTCGTTTGAATCGGACATGAAAAACTAAACCCTTTGAAGACCATGGCATCGCGATGATCTGGAGCAATTCTCGGTCAGGATATCAGGACGGACCTGGATCTGATCTTCCGGGAAGCAGACGCCATCCAGAAGATCTGAGACGCGAGAGGCTACCGTCGCCCTCTGCGTCAAGGGCGCACAATAACTGGGGTTGGGCGCCATGGGTTGTCCGCCGCGGCAGGAATGCGTTGCGGGAACGGGGTGACAACTCGTGTAGTAGAGATTTGACGCGAATAGGATGATCTTTACTATTCGCCGATGTTGCACATGGGTCTTGATTCCATCTTCGCCTTCAGCACGGTGGAAGCACGCTGCGGATAGGTGATCGCGTGGGAAAGACTGGCGAGCCTGATCATCTTCTCGATGAGCGTGGCGAAGTTGACGGGCTTGGATTCGAACTCATCGCAGCCAGCGGCAAAGGCGCGCTCGCGGTCGCCGTTCATCACGTGCGCGGTGAGCGCGATGACGGGAATGCTGCCGGTGCGGTCGTCGGCCTTGAGACGGCTGGTGAGGGTCCATCCGTCCATTCCGGGAAGACTCATGTCCATGATGATGAGATCAAAGGAGTGGGAGACCGCGAGTTCCAGACACTTCGGTCCGTTCTCGGCGGTCAGGACCTGCCAGCCATAGCGGGTCAGACGCCGGGAGAGCATATCCCGGTTCAGTTCGTTGTCTTCTACGAGCAATACATTCGGCATAAGATTCGTGTGGTCCGTCGCTCGGGTCATCTCCTGTATTGTCTTCATACCGCGAGAGTTGAGCCATGCTCCGGGAATATACAATGACAACACGAAGGTGTGCCCTGTTGCACTTTCCGGGTGATGGCTCCCATTCCACTCTGGGCCTAAGCTTTGGCAGAACTGCTATGACCGCTGATCAACCCCGAGGCTGACGGTGAGTGCGTGGCTGCCCCGCGGCGAGGCACTTTCGCGAGATGCGAGCGGTCTGCCGATAGGGAATCATGGTCTTCAGAGGAGGACCCTTGTTCGGCTTTCTTCCCCAGATCGATCCGCCGGAAACATCCGAGACGACCGGCCCGCATCGTGATGCCCGTCTCTGGACGGTGGCGTTGTGCGTTCTTGTGTGCGAGCTCATCTCGACACGCATTAATGCCCAGAGCTTCAAACTCGATGGCGCGTCGCTGGTGTGGCTTCCCAACGGCATCGTGATTGGAGCGCTGGTCAGCTCCAGCCGCCGTCACTGGCCTTCGCTGATCGGGGTGAGCTTTGCCATCGATTTTGCGGTAAACGAATTTGTGGGCGCTTCGTTCGCTACGTCGATCACCTTCGCCGTATTCAATTCGATCGAATGCATCATTGGCGGATTGCTGCTCTATCGCTTTCTGTATCCGCGCGCGCGCCTGACGGACTGGCGGCAGATGCGCGCCTTTCTGATTTACGGCGTGATGATTGCCCCTGCTGTCGCGTCGGGCCTGGCTTCGATTTATCTGTATGTCCACCATGGAGTGCCGTTCAGCAAGTCCTGGAGGTTCTGGTACGCCGCTGACCTCCTGGGCATTGCTACGACGACCCCGCTGTATCTCTCCTACCATCACAATCGGCTGTTTGTCGGCCGGTCGCGCCGCGAGCTGGCCGTGTTGCTGACGGCACTGGTTGTGGTGTGCCTGATGGTCTTTGGCTGGAGCACCTATCCTTCGATGTGGATAGTCCTGCTGGTGCTGATGCTGTTGGGCGTTCGAGGGGGCTACACGGCTTCGGCACTGGGCCTGCTCATCGTCATTGCGATTGGCGGCGACATGACGATCATTGGGAGGGGAGCTCTGGGAGCGTCGATCGGCCACTCGTTGGGAGCGCGGATGTTCGCCTTCCAGGGCTTTACGGCTGTGTCAATGGTCGCACTCTATCTCACCGAGGTTGCGGTCGCATCGAATCGCGCGGCGCAGGCCGCTCTTCGCAAGAGCGAGGCGATGTACCGCTCGCTTGCGGATGAGCTGGAGGCTCGTGTGCAGGACCGGACGCTCGATCTGCAGCGCGAGATTGTTGAGCGTGAGGCAGCGCAGCAGGACCTGGTGCACGCGAAGCTGCTGGCAGAAGAGGCGAACAAGTCCAAGAGCGCCTTCCTGGCCAACATGAGCCACGAGCTCAGGACGCCGCTGAACGCCATCCTCGGTTACAGCGAGATGCTTGAGGACGATGCCGCAGAGGAGGGCCGCGAGCATGTCGTTGAGGATCTGCGGCGCATCCAACGAGCCGGCCATCATCTGCTCAGCATCATCAACGATGTGCTTGACCTCGCCAAGATCGAATCAGGCAATATCGAGGTCTTTCCGAGGAAGATTGAGATCTCGACCATCATTGCGGACCTGGAAGGCACGATCAAGCCGCTGGCGGCGGAGAACCGGAACGAGCTCAAAATCGAGATCGAACTGCCCGATGCGGCCGTGGAATTAGATCCGGTGAAGTTCAAACAGTGTCTTCTGAACCTGCTGAGCAACGCGTGCAAGTTTACGAAGGACGGCACTGTGACGCTGCGGGCACGCCTCAGTGGAGACCCGGAGCATCCGGGGATGTGCTGGGAGGTTCAGGACACCGGCATCGGTATCTCACCGGCCGATCAGCTGCGGCTGTTTCGTCCCTTTACGCAGGTGGACAATACCTTCACGCGTCGCCACGACGGCACGGGACTTGGGCTCGCGATCTCACAGCGACTCATCCACCTGATGGGCGGCGAAATCAGCCTGGTCTCCGAGCCAGGAAAGGGATCGACCTTCACGCTCTTTCTGCCGCAACATGTGGTCGATTCTAAGGTGCTCACGGAGTCGATACGGAACCCGATGTTTGCCATCGGCGCTGACGCCTAAAGAACCGTTTCTATAAATCTGACGATATCTCTGGACAAAATTCGTTATGCGATGTATTGTATCGCATAACGATTCAAATGTATTCGGATCTCTGTGCAGCGATGTCGCGAACGGTCGTGGCTTCATGTCAGCGTGGTGGATCCCTCACCCAGACGGCATAGGGCGCGGGATCTGACTTATTCCAGTCCGAGGTGCAGCATGCAGCGGAAGTTCATGTTTTCCCTGGCAGTTCTGGCGTTGGCGGGAATCTCCGCCGGTGCGCGTGCGCAGATGGCGGTCCACGCCCTGAGTGGCACGGTAAAGGCGGTTACGCCGAGGAGTATCGACATCGCGGTGGATCCCTCAGATCCGACGACGATTACGCACTTCAAGCTGACGCCGAATGCGAAGGTCTCGCTGGAATTCGAAAGCGCACTGCGCTCGGACTCCGTGGCGGCGGGCAACTTCCATCATGTGGGAGCCTTCGTCGTCGTGTACTTCTACGGCTATGGGTCGGATGTGACGGCAGTCGCGTTCAAGGAGCTCAGTGCCGGCCCGTACGCCAAGGTAGAGGGCAAGATCACCGACTATGACCGGCGCGACCACAAGATCACGCTTGCGGACAGTGCAGGAACGGCGCACACGTTTGTGCTGTCAGACCATCTCATTGTGGACTCGGACCAGGGCGCTGGTGATGGTCGCAGGTTTGCTCCGCGCAAGGGGGACGACGTGCGCGTGACGTATGCCTCCAACGGCACACCTGGCACCGCCTCCTTCATTCACGCGAGCATGTAGCGTCTTATCGAGAGCAGCCGATGGCGGGCGTCGGCCGAAGCAAGCCGCGACCCGCGGCGGCTCCCGTCAGGTTGCTGTCCTCCACGGCCAGCGTGCCGTTGACAAAGAGTTCCTTCACACCCACGCTCAGCTCGCGTGGATGCAGATAGTCCGCGCGTGGAGCGTACTTCGCGGGGTCGAGCACCGTGACGTCGGCGAAGTAGCCGGGACGCAGATAGCCGCGATGGTCGAGCTTGTAGATCTCCGCCGTGAGGCCGGTGGAGTGGCGGATGAAGTTCTCGAGCGTGATGGTGTGCTTCTCCTGCACGTAGACCTTGTACTTCTGCGTGAAGGTCGCATACTGGCGCGGGTGGCCGTCGGAGCCGTCGGAGCTGGTCACCACCCAGGGCTGCTTCATGATGAGCTCGACGTCGCTGTCGATCATGTTGAACGACGCGATGGCGATGCCTGCGCCCTTGCCGGAGGCGCTTGCTGCAGGGGATGCGTCGGGACCGCCGCGCATGATGATGACTGCTGTATCGACAGGCTCGAGCTTCCACTCTTTCGCCATGGCTTCGAGTGTCTTGCCGGTCCAGGGCTTGCCAGCTGAGGTGAGCAGGATGGAGGCGGGGCCGCCGCGACGGCGGAGGTTCTCTACCATCTCGACGCGGATCTTCGCCATGGCCGCAGGGTCGTCGAAGCGCTTGAGCATCGCGCTATAGCCGCCATCGATGGCCCAGCGGGGGACGAGGGAGGCTTCGAGATCGGAGCCTGAGGCGAGCCAGGGATACTCGTCGGCGGTAACGTCCTGGCCGTGGGCGCGCGCGTCGTCGATGAGTTTGACGACCTCCGGCGCCTGGCCCTGGAGATCGACGCCGAGTGCCTTCAGGTGAGCGAAGTGCACGGGAAGGCCCGCTTCGCGGCCGATCTGAAGCACCTCTTTGATGGAGTTCATGAGGCCGATGGTGTAGTCGGATTCGTCGCGCTGATGGGTGTCGTACATGCCGCCTCGCGTGGCGGCCTCGCGGGCGAGTGCGATCACTTCGTCAGTCTTCGCGAAGCTCTGCGGGGCATAGAAGAGACCCGTCGAGAGGCCGAGCGCACCATCGCACATGCCCTTGGCGACGAGAGCTTTCTCCTGCGCGAGTTCGGCCGCATTGGGGGCGCGGTCGGCCTGACCGAGGACGCGTCCGCGGATGGCGCCAAAGCCCACGAAGGGAGCGACGTTGGTGCCGATCTTCTGCTCGACGAGATGGTCGATGTCGGCCTTCACGTCGGGAGTGCCGTAGCCGTCGACGCCGATGACGATGGTGCTGACACCCTGTGCGAGCCATGGAGCGTTGAGGCGCTTGGTCACGTCGGGTGAGCGGATGTAGGTGTCGGGATGGGTGTGCGCGTCGATGAGCCCCGGTGCGACGATCATGCCCTTCGCGTCGATGATGCGGGCTGCCCTCTGGGTCGCGTGCGCGCCGACGTAGAGGATGCGATCGCCTTTGAGGGCGACGTCGCCGACGAAGGGCCTGCTCTCGCTGCCGTCATAGATCGTGCCTCCGCGGAGAATCACGTCGGCGGTCTCCACGCTCTGCGCAGGGAGAGCGGAAGGGACGATCGCAGCCGTAAGAGATGCGACGGCCAAAGCGTGGCGGAGGCACAGCAGGGAATGACGGGGCATGCCAACATCGTAGCGCGCGGAGATGCGCGCGTGGCTATTGCGATTTTGTGGGAGTCGCAGACAGCAGCTTCTCAGGGTGTTTGCTGCGGAGGAAGGCGACGAGATCGTCGATCTCTTCGGGCTTGAGTTGCTCACCGAAGGCAGGCATGCCCTTGCCGCCGTCGTGGATCTGATGCACGATCTGGTCCGGCTTGAGGCGCTTGCGCACGTCGACGATCTTTGGCGCGCGTTCCGTACCGGCGAGCTGTGGGCCATGGCAGAAGATGCAGCCATGCGTGGCGAAGATTTCTGCGCCGCGCTTGGCGGCTGGGGCGTCTGAGGCGGCCTGGGCCGGATGCGTGAGTGAAGGAACCAAGGCGGCGCATAGTACCGCTGTTGCAGAGAAGGAGAGAACGAGTCGGCGAGATCCCACAGTCAGAGTCTTCCTGAAGCGCAGTTAGGGCGCAACTTACTGCATCATCCCACGCGCTGCGCTGCTGCTGGGAAGTGCGCCGACCTGGGCCGCGGGAGCCACGGGCTGGGCTGCGCCGGTCGCGTGGTGATCGAGGTCATGCACGTGCCAGGGGACACTCTCGTTGGCGATCTCGCGATGCTTGCGGAGATACTCGAGCGCGAAGGTGCTGGCCGTCGGGTCGTCCTTCTGATCGGAGAAGTAGGCTGCTTCGATGGCGGCTTTGTCTTTCTGACCAGTGCGGCGATATAGGATCGCGAGGTTGTAGTGGGCGGCGAGGTCATCGGGGTCGATGGACTGGACCTGGAGATACTCCGCCATGGCCTTGTCGTACTGATGCATCTGGTAGTACGAGAAGCCGAGCTCGCGATGGGCGTCGCGTGAGCGTGGGAACTTAGCCTCGACCATCGTGAAGTGCTTGATGGCGTCGTCGAGGTCGCCCTGATTGCGCTCGACCAGCGCGAGGTAGTAAAGCGCTCGCGAGTCGTCCTTGAGCAGCGTGAGGGCCTTGGTGAGGTAGGGCATGGCGTCGTCGTACTTCTCCCAGCCGATGCAGACGATTGCCTGGTTGGTGTAGGCGTCGGCGTAGTCGGGCCGGAGTTTCGCAACCTCCTGGAAGGCGGCGAGAGATGCAGCGTATTGCTGTGCGTCGAGGAGGCCGATGCCGTAGTTGTTCCAACGCATCCACTCGGGATTTTCGTTGGGCTGCGCAGGGGTTGCGGCGTTGAGGCCGGAGCTGAAGGTGCGGGTGGTTGCGACCATGTCGATGACGGGCTGCGGGTAGTTTTGACCCATGGCCATGCTCATGCCGAAGTTGACGAAGTGCTGATCGAAGCGGCGATAGCGCACCGTCGCAGTGACCGTGATGGGGCCAGCCTTGGGCATCGTAAAGGCGTAGCGGAGCAGCTGCGAGCGGCCGGACTGGATGGTGTTGTTGTAGGCGACGACCCGGTTGTCCCACACCTGATGCAGCGCGTTGATGCCGCCCTGCGCGTTGATGAGGCGGTTGGTGAAGCTGTGAGCTTCGGGGTCGAGCTCGTTATCAGGCTGGAGCGCGCCGTTCTCGTAGAGGACCTTGCCGGCGGCATCCTTCACGGTGAAGTCGACGTACATCTCGTACATATCGCGCTGCTCGGGCACGAGGGAGTGCGCGGCGCCCTTGTTCTGCAGGACGACGTCCACGAGCACGCGCTGGCCTGCGATGAGGTGGAAGGCGCTCTTGCCGAGGGGCGCGATGACGGCGGGCTGGCCGTCCTGCGGGGTTTCGGGTTCAACAGCGAAGATGTCGACGTTGATGACCTGATCGCGGAGGAACTTCACGACGGCTTCGTTCTGCTCGCTGTACTTGTAGATCTGCGGGATGAGCGTGTTGGCGGCGGCCCAGCGATGGCCGGCGAGCTGATGGTTCTTCGCGCCGTAGTCAGGTAGGACACCGAGGTCGGCGCGCTTCATGTGGCAGGTCTGGCAGGTGGAGACGGTGTCCTTACGATAGAAGGGCAGCGGCGACTCTTTGGCGAAGGAGGCGTTCTGCCACTCGTCATAGAGCGAGATGGCGCGCAGCCACTTGTAGTCGTTGAGCATGTGCGGCAGCGCGGCCTTGTGGCAGGCGGAGCAGAACTCGCTGGTCTTGTAGAACGGCTTCATCACGGCGGCGGAGTGGCGATCGAGGTGCGCGAGGATGTCGGCATCGGTGACGGCGTGGGTGATGCCCTTGCCGTTTTCATCGACGAGGACCGCGGGCACCCCCATGACGTAGCTGCCGGTGCCGCGGGTAGTCACCGACTGGATGGAGTGGCAGACCATGCAGGTGACGCCGTCCTGATCGTAGGGACGGGTGCGCGGGGCCTTGTCGGTGAGCGAGCCGGAGAGCAGGGCGATGGGATCGTGGCAGCCTTCGCAGTGGCGGGTGTAGGCGATGCCTTTTTCGGCAGCGAGCAGGTTCACGTTGCGCAGGTAGTAGGGCACGCGGTTGGCGTTAGAGTGCACGCTCTGACGCCACTCGGCGTGGGCTTCCTGGTGGCAGTGGCCGCAATATTGGGCGGTGGGGAAGCTCTTGGGATCGAGGAAGGCGCCGGTATCGGTGGTGGCGTTCGAAGGCAGGTAGGGATGATCGTTGCCGAACTTGTAGTTGTAGATCGCCGACTGCTTCGCGTTGTACTGTGCGCGGGCGTCGATGGCGGCCTTGTCCTCGGTCTGGGCGCGAGATGGAGCGGCGATCGCGCCGATAAGGGCGAGACCTGTGAGGAGGATGCGGGCGCTGGCCTTGTGCTGCATACGTTGAGTTCCCGGAATGCGAATGCGGCGAATGGTAGTACCGCTTGCGGACAGCTGTCAGCGGATTTCTGCGACGGAGTGCTGGGGAGTTCCCGAGCCCTCCGGGAGATCGAGAATGGCGTCAACCTTTTGGATGAGGAAGGTCTCGACGAGGCCGGAGGGCCAGTGGACCTCGAGCGATAGGGGCAGCGTGGGAGCGCTGGGGCCGAGGCCGAAGTGGGGCCGCATGTCGGAGGTGGAAGCATAGCTTCCGCCGGAGAAGACGTCGCCGCGCTGGCGCATGCCGTTGGCGGTGAGATAAACGGTGGCGCCGATGGCGTCGTGGGGGCTCTTGCGGCCGTCGGGGCCGGGCTTGTCGCTGCCGGTGAGTTTGAAGGCGACCCAGTGGCTTTTGTTGGGATCGATGTTTCGGAAGAGCGCGGGCGTGGCGTCCATGTTGTTGATGACGGCAGCGATGCGGCCATCGTTGAAGAGGTCTCCGATGGCGAGGCCGCGTGAGGTGAGAGGCCTGGCAAGTGCGGTGTTCTCGACGGCGGGTAGGGGCTCGAGCTTTTTGCCTTGCTCGTTGTGGAAGAGCAGTGGGCGCTGTGCCCAGCTGGTGCCCCAGTCGTTGATGTCGGCATTGCGATAGACGTGGCCGTTGACCTCGAGCAGATCTTTCCAGCCATCGTTGTCGTAGTCGAGGAAGGCCGTACCCCAGCCGAGGAAAGGAATGGTGAGATCGGCGATGTGGGTGTCGTAGCTGACGTCGGTGAAGTTGGCGTCGCCATCGTTGCGGTAGAGAGGCTTGTAGTCGTCGGAGAAGGTGGTGTTGAAGATGTCGAGCTGGCCGTTGTTGCGGTAGTCGCCGAGGGCAATGCCCATGCTCGCGGTCTCGCGGCCTTCCTTGTTGAGCGCATAGCCAGAGGCGTAGCTGACGTCTTCGAAGGCGCCGTCGCCCTTGTTCAGGTAGAGATAGTTGGGGGTGGAGTCGTTGGCGACGAGCAGGTCGACTTTGCCGTTGCCGCTGAGCGAGACGAAGACGCTGGAGAGGCCGAAGTAGCCGCTCTTGTCGGCGACGCCGGCGTGGTCGCTGACGTCGGTGAAGGTGCCATCGCCGTTGTTGTGGAAGAGGTGGTCGGACTCGCCGGGAAGGCCGCGGGGGCCGCAGAGGACCTTGGCGCCGCGGTATTGGCAGAAGCTGAGGGGGATGCCTTCGGCGCCGACTGTTTGCTTGCCGAGGTCGTAGTGCACGTAGCCAGGGACAAAGAGGTCGAGCAGGCCATCGCCGTCGTAGTCCCCCCAGGTGGCTCCGGTAGACCAGTTGCAAAGCGCAACACCGGCTTTGTCGGCGACGTCGGTGAAGGTGCCGTCGTGGTTGTTGCGATAGAGGCGATTCTTTCCGAAGTTGGAGACGTAGAGGTCGGGCCAACCATCGTTGTCGAAGTCGCCGACAGCGACGCCGAAGCCCCAGCGATCGTTCGCGACGCCGGCCTTGGCAGTGACGTCCGTGAAGGTTCCGTCGCGGTTGTTGTGGAACAGAGCGGCGTGAGGTGCGGCGGCCTTGCCGGCTTCGGCCTCGTCGGTCGAGCCGTTGACGAGGTAGATGTCGAGCCAGCCGTCGTTGTCGTAGTCGAGCAGAGCGACACCGGAGCCGATGGTATCGAGGATGTAGGGCTTATTGGGCGAGCCCATGGTGTGATGCCAGGTGGTGAGGCCGGCTTTCTTCGCAATGTCCTCGAAGGGGATGGGGCCTTTGGCTACGGCGCCGCCAGCGGTGATAGGGCGGTGCTTCGCGTCGTAGATAGGAGCGAAGACTCCGGCGGTGTTGGAGCCTCCGTGGGCGGGGGGCTGTCCACCTTCCTGGGTGGTCTGCTGTGCGCCTTCGGCTTGCGCGAAGGCGGGGGCAGCGACGCCTAGGTTCAGCACCAGGGCGAGCAGAAGGGGTGCGGCCACGGCGCGTGTGGTGCTGGAGCTCTGCGAGCGATCAAGGCGTACCCACAATGGCATGGCGGACCACTGTAGCAGGTGACGTTGGAGAGCCGCCTCAACCATAAGGTGGAGGCGGTTCTGCGCAGATCCGAGGTCGCACGTTTCAACGAAAGGAGGGCTGCGGAATGCGATTACAATTAGCTTCACGCTCGATCCCGTCCAGACCCTCCCCCCACAGAGACCGGCATACCGGTCCGGCGTATCGAGAAAGCGTTGTCCGGAACCAATCGACTTCTTCCTCCTCCCAAGGTCGGTACTCGTTTGAGCTCCACGATCAAAACTCCGCACCCCAGCCCCCGGAAGGGTCGGGCCACAGTGCCTGCCAAAGCGGGGATGCATCGCTATCGAGCGATTTACGAGACGCTGCTGGAAGAGATCCAGACGGGCGTGTACAAGCCGGGCGAGCGGCTACCCAGCGAAGCAGCCTTGTGCGAGCGCTTCGATGCCTCACGGATTACGGTGGCGAAGGCCTTCCAGAGCCTGCAGCAGGAAGGCCTGGTGCGCCGCAGGGCGGGAAGCGGGACGTACGTGGAGGCGCACGCCAGCACGGCGACGCGACAGTTCGGGTTGCTGATCCCGGACCTTGGGACAACAGAGATCTTCGAAGCGATCTGCCAGGGGTTGATGACGTCTCCCGCGGGGGGATCGCATTCGCTTTCGTGGGGCAGCGCGGGGAGCCGCGAAGATGCTGCTGCGACGATGGAACGGTTGTGCCGACAGTTCATTGCGCAGAAGGTTGCAGGGGTGTTCTTCGCTCCGACGGAGTTTGCGGGCGAAGAGAATAACCGCCGCATTGCGGCAATGCTGGAGCAGGCCAACATGGCGGTGGTGCTGCTGGACCGCGATTTCGAGACGTATCCCAATCGCTCGAACTTCGACTTTGTCGGCATCGACAACCGGCGCGCAGGGTACATCCAGACGCAACATCTGGCGCAGGCTGGAGCAAAGCGGATCGTCTTTGCGATGCGGCCGGGTTCGGCGAATACGGTGGAGGCGCGGGCTGCGGGCTATCGCGAGGCCATGTTCATGCTCTTCCAAGGAGAGGTGGGGACCGTGGTGGGAGGCGACTTCGAGGACAAGTCGTTCGTCGCGCAGTTCATGAAGCGCGAGAAGCCCGACGGAATTGTATGTGCCAACGACGTGACCGCGGCGCGGTTGATGCGCACGCTGCTCTCGCTGGGATACAAGGTGCCGGAGGATGTCCGCATGATCGGGCTCGACGATGTGGGGTATGCGCGGTATCTTCCGACGCCGCTGACCACGCTGCGCCAGGACTGTGCGGAGATCGGCATGGTGGCGATGTCGGTGATGCTGGAGCGCATCGAACGGCCGAGTCATCCGGTGGTGGATGTGCGCGTGAAGACCGAGCTGGTGATCCGCGACTCCTGCGGGACGCGCAGCGGCGCGTAAGCTGAACTCCTGATGCAGAGCGATTCACCGAGGGCTGAGAGTTCGGACGGAGGCATCGCGCGCCGGCGACTGCTGGTGCGCGGCGTGGTGCAGGGCGTGGGCTTCCGGCCGTATGTGCATCGGCTGGCTGGCAGGTTCGCGCTGGCAGGATTTGTGCAGAACACCGCGGTGGGCGTGGTGATTGAGGTGGAGGGAGCTGAGGGGCCCGTCGCAGGCTTTCTCGATGCGCTGCCGAAGAATGGACCTCCACTGATGCGCATCGATGCGGTCGAGCAGACGGTGCTTGCCACGATGGGCGATAGGGGATTCGAGATCCGTGCGAGCGAGGCTGGGGATGATGCGTTCGCGCTGGTGCCGGCGGATGCCTGCGTGTGTGACGCGTGCCTGGCGGAGATTCACGATCCGGCGGATCGGCGTTATGGCTATGCGTTCACCAACTGCACGCACTGCGGCCCGCGGTACAGCATCATCGAAGACGTTCCGTACGACCGCGCGCTGACGACGATGCGTGGCTTCACGATGTGTACGGATTGCCAGCGTGAGTATGACGACCCGCACGATCGGCGCTTTCATGCGCAGCCGAATGCGTGTCCGGTGTGCGGGCCGCGGCTGGAGCTGGTGGATGGCGGAGAGACGCAGCGGCGTCGTGAGGGGTTGAGCTCGCAGGAGATTCTTGCAGAGGCTGCGCGAGCGCTGCTTGAGGGCAGGATCGTTGCGTGGAAGGGGCTCGGTGGGTTTCAGCTGGCCTGCGATGCTCGCAACGCTGACGCTGTGCGCTTGTTGCGGGCGCGCAAGCATCGGCTGGAGAAGCCGTTTGCAGTAATGGTGCGGGACCTTACGGTGGCGCGGTCGCTGGGCGAATGCAGCGAGGCTGAGGTAGAACTGCTTGCCTCGCCGCAGCGGCCCATTGTGCTGCTGGCGCGCAAGGCCGATGACGCGCAGCTTGCAGAGGAGGTCTGCTTCGGTGTGCCGGTGGTCGGGGTGATGCTGCCTTCGACGCCGATGCATGATTTGCTCTTCGCGGAGCTTGCGCTGCAGCATGGCAGCTCCGTGCCGCTGGTGATGACCAGCGGCAACCTCAGCGAGGAGCCGATTGCTATTGACAACGACGAGGCGCTGCGTTCGCTGGCGGGGCTTGCGGACCTCTTCGTGCTGCATGATCGGCCCATCCATACGCGAGTCGATGACTCGGTGGCGCGGGTGTTTCGTGGCAAGCCGATGTTGCTGCGACGGGCTCGCGGGTATGCTCCGCAACCGACATGGCTGGGCCTGGGCGAGGCTGAAGTGTTGGCCTGCGGCGGGGAGCAGAAGAACACGTTCTGCCTCGCGCGCAAGGGCTGGGCGCTGATGAGCCAGCATCTGGGCGATCTCGAGAACCTGGAGACGATGGAGTTCTTCGAGGAGACGCTGGAGCGTATGCAGCGGCTCTTCCACGTGATGCCGCGTATCGTGGCGCATGACCTGCACCCGGGCTACATGAGCACGCAGATCGCGCAGCGATGCGCGCGCGCGCAGGGCATCGAGGACGTTGTCCGCGTGCAGCACCACCATGCGCATATCGCAGCGTGCATGGCGGAGCATCGCCTGGAGGGCGAGGTGCTCGGCGTGGCTTGGGATGGCACAGGCTACGGCGAGGACGGGACCATTTGGGGCGGCGAGTTCCTGATTGCCAGCCTGGCCGACTACACGCGTGCGGCGCATCTGCGGCCGGTGTTGCTGGCGGGCGGTGACGCGGCGGTGCGGGAGCCGTGGCGGATCGCACTGGCGTATCTGCAGGATGCTTTTGGGGAGCTGCCAGAAGGTCTTGCGTGGCACCCGAATGTGAGCGCCTCTGCTCGCTCGACGGTGGAGACGATGCTGCGGCGGGGGATCAACACCGTGCCTACGTCGTCGGCCGGGAGACTCTTCGACGCGGTGGCATCGCTCGTGGGTTTGCGCGATACGGTGGCCTTCGAGGGGCAGGCTGCGATGCTGCTGGAGGGGATCTGCGCGCCGGGAGAGCATGCCGCTTATCCCTTCCTGCTGGACGAGTCGGATGGCGAGGCGATGCCGATCGACCTTCGACCGATGATCCGGGTAATCTCCAACGATGTTGCTGAAGGAGTTACTCCCGGGGTCATCTCGGCGCGCTTTCACGCGACGATGGTGGCGGTGATCGTGGAGGCTTGCATCCGGCTGCGCGCGAGGACGGGGCTGGACCGTGTGTGCCTTGGCGGCGGCTGCTTCCAGAACATGATGCTGCTCGGGCGCGTTTCTAAAGCGCTGGAGCAGGAAGGTTTCCGCGTCTTCTGGCCGCAGCGTGTGCCCTCGAACGATGGTGGCCTGGCGCTTGGCCAGGCGGCGGTGGCGCTGGCGAGAGTAGCTCGGCGGAGTTAGTCCGGCACGCCCCGGTGGAGCAGAAACACGCGCCAACAGCGTGGTTGCGTTACAACTTTCGCGCGATGGGTCAGTCTGTGGGAAACCGTTACGCTCAGTGTCAACTCGCACCGCGCCTGCGGCTTGTGGACGCTACGTCCGCCCAGCAGCGAAACCGAAATTGGCGCGGCGCCCGGGCCTCATCTGAGCATTTTCCCTGTTGCCGGGTTCCGAGAGTGGTGTGCGGTGGCGTTTCCATTGGGGAAACGCCTATAGAGGTCGAGCCACCGCGCTACAGCTGCAGGGAAATCGCTCCATCGGTTGAAAGGACCGACTCGCCAGACCGACGGATGCCTCTTCGCGCGAAGACTCTCGTGCTGTTGACTGTGGCCGCCGGCCTGGGCGGTTTGTGGTGGAGCTTGCGCCTTCCGCCGCAGGAGTGGGCTCGCTTCGGCGTATACCTGGTAGCGGTGCTGCTCAGCTCCGGGCTGAAGGTCTCGATGCCACGCGGCGACCGCAAGCTCGCCTTCAATCTTCCCTTCATCCTGCTGGCGGTGGTGCAGCTGGCGCCGCAGCAGGCGATCGCCCTGGCGGCGCTGTCGTCGCTGGTGGAGTGCCTGATCGGGATCCGCGCGCGCTTCACGTTCCACCAGATTGTCTTCAACGTCGCGAATGTGATGGCGGCGACAGCGGCGGCGTGCAAGATCTTTGAGCTGGGGCGTGGACACGGCCTCGATGTGGCCCCATCGCTGGCAATCGCGACGCTGGTTTATTTCTTCATCAACACGTTGACCATCGCCATGGTGCTGGCGTGGTCGCAGGGCGAGGGAGCGCTGAAACTCTGGCAGCGCGAGTTCCTCTGGTATCTCCCGTTTTACTTCGTGAGCGGGACACTGGCCATCCTGGTGGCGCTGGTCGGATCGCACATGGGGTGGCTGACGGCTCTTCTTCTGCTGCCAGCGATCTATAGCGTGTACCGGGCATATCGAGCACAGAAGCGCCTCATGGAAGACCGCCAGGAGTTGCTGGAGCAGACCGAGGCGCTGCATCTGCGCACCATCGAAGGCCTGGCCATGGCCATTGAGGCCAAGGACCACAATACGCACGAGCACCTGCTGCGCGTGCGCGTTTACGCATCGGAGCTGGGACGGATCCTGGGTCTCGATGCAGATCAGCAGCTGGCATTGCAGACGGCGGCGTTCCTGCATGACATTGGCAAGCTCGCCGTGCCGGAGCATATTCTCAACAAGCCCGGAAGGCTCTCTCCGGAAGAGTTCGAGAAGATGAAGATTCACCCGGTGGTGGGTGCGGACATTCTGGAGCGCGTGCGCTTTCCGTATCCGGTGGTGCCGATCGTGCGGTCGCACCATGAAGCATGGGATGGGACGGGATATCCCGATGGGCTTTCGGGCGAGGACATCCCCATCGGAGCGCGCATCCTTTCCGTCGTGGACTGCTTTGATGCCCTGGCCTGCGACCGTCCGTATCGTCGTGGCCTGCCGCTGGATGAGGCGATGGCTTTCGTGAGCGCACGCGCCGGCACGCAGTTCGATCCGGGCATCGTGAAGGTGCTGCAGGAAAACTACGTGCGCCTGGAGCGGCTGGCACACGAGGGCGCCATTGGGCTGCGGCCGCTGGACACGCAGATCAAGATCGATCGCGGCGCTGCTCCCGGGGCAGGCTTCGAACAAGATGGCTCCATCGTGCTGGAGGCAGGGCAGACGCAGGAACCTGGCGAAGCGTCTCAGCCTCCACTGGATGCGTTGGGATTGATTGCAGCGGCAGGAAAAGAGGGGCAGGGACTGTTCGAGATTGCGCAGATGCTGGGCAGTTCGCTGAGCCCCAGCGAGACGATCCTGGTGATGTCCTCGCGGCTGCGTCGACTGGTTCCGTTCGACTGCTTTGCGCTGTACCTGGTTCGCGGCGAGGGTCTGGCGCTGCAACATGTCGATGGGCCGGCGAGCTCTTGCCTGTCGGCGAAAGTGATCCCGCTGGGCGAGGGACTTTCGGGGTATGTTGCGGCCTGCGGCCAACCTGTCGTGAACGGTAACCCGCAAGTTGAGCCGAATTATGCGGCTCCGCTGGGTGCTCCTGTGGGCGGAGCGCTACAGCTTCGGTCCGGGCTATCGATTCCGCTCCGCTCGCCTTCAGGCGAAGTCTTCGCCGTACTGACGCTGTACGCGATGCGGGCCGATGCATTCACGCGCGAGCATCTTCGTATTCTGCTGGCGGTCGAGTCGAAGTTCGCGCTCTCGCTGGAGAACGCTTTGCGTTTCCGGCAGGCGGAGCAGGATGCGCTGGTTGATCCGCTGACCGAGCTTCCTGGGTTGCGGCAGTTCCGTATCGGGCTGGACGCGGAACTGAACCGCTCACGACGCTCGGGAGATCCCTTCTCGGTTGCGGTCTGCGATCTGAACGACTTTCAGCAGGTGATGGAGGCGCAGGGGCGGCCGTCCGGCGACCGCTTGCTGCGCGGACTTGCGGGGGCCTTCCGCGAGTCGTGCCGATCCTATGACGTGGTGGCACGGGTAGGGGCGAACAAGTTCCTCTTTCTCTTCCCCACTACTGATGGCGAGCGGAAGAACACGCTGGTCGAGCTCATTGAGACGGCGGTGCGACGGGCAGTGCAGGCTGAGGCCGCGGACTTTGAGCTGACTGCCAGCGTGGGCTTTGCGTGCTTTCCCGCCGATGGAGCCACCGCGGAGGACGTGCTTGCCGTGGCCGACCGGCGCATGCATCTGGAGAAGCGGCGCTACTACGCTGCGCATGAGCCCAAGCATCCGGCGGGCGCGATCACACTCGTCGCCGTAGCCTGAACGGAAGCGCTGCTATGCGGGTCACTCCGTGACCTACTTCGAGGAATTTCGTGACGGGAACGTGCGCGCCGGACGCCAGACGTCGTAGCGCAGCTCGCGCGTGTTGTGCGGCGCGGCTTTGACGATCGGAGACCATCGCTGGCTGTCCTCGCGGTGGGGGCCGCGCAACCACGCATTGGCTGCTCCTGCGGAGAAGGCGATTGCGCTCAAACCCTGCTCGATGGAGCTCTGCCAGCGTGGCCGCGGAGCTGTGGCAGGAAAGCGCCATGCGGCGTCGCGAATGCCGCTCCACGCCAGGAGCCCACTGAGGCCGCGCCGCTCGGGAGAGAGCCGCATCCACGCGAGGCCATGCCGATAGGCGATTGCCGCGGTGTGAGCCAGTGTCTCCGGCTGCTGCGGGGTGACGGCCGCGTTGGGGCGCAGCACCATCCGCACGCCAGTGTGAGCCAGGCGCATCACGAACTCCAGTGTTCCCAGCGCGCCGGAGGTAGCAGGCCGCTCCACAAAGCCGCCTGCCTCGCGAAAGACCGAGGAGCGCACGGCGATGAGGCCAGCTTCGAAGGCCTGCAGCGGGGCTGCCCCGCCGCGTACCGCCATGCCCATGGTCTCGCCGACGACAACGCCCAGTAGAGGGTCGGCGAGGAAGGCGCGTTCGACGACGTCAAGAGAGCCGGGAGCGAGTGTCACGTTGGGGGCGAGGAAGACCAGCACCTCGCCAAGAGCCCGCGCGGCGGCGCAGTTGCGTGCGACGGCGAGTCCTCTACGGCGCGTATTGCGCAATACCGTTACGGGGCAGCGAATGCTCGTGAGGTCGAGCACGATGGGCTGTGGACTCGCGTCATCGATGAGGATCAGCTCGACGGCGTTCATCCGTTCCTCTGCTATGGAGCGCACGCAGCGTTGCAGTGAGTGCTGCTCCGCGTGGGCAACGAGGAGCACCGAGAGAGTCAGAGAAGGGATGTCATGCATCGTCGAGCGCCCCACATCACGCAGTTGGGATGTAAGAGCTGGAGACGAGCTTACGCAGGAAAGAGGGGATCCGCCACCAAACTTCGGTTCCTGGAAGTAACCATGTACTGCGGTGAGCAGGAAGGACTAAGGGCACACTCGGCGGTAACTGGAAAGTGATTACGCAGGTGGTTGGTGTGCGTTGCGGCTCTATGCCGACGCGCGGGGATTGCGGGGTGTGCGCACCCAGGCGGCATTCTTCGCTGCTGCCCGCCTGGTGATGGCGCGCTGCCGCAGCTTGAAGAAGATGTGGGCTGGGAGATAAGCGAGTGCGCCGAGGCTGGCGAGGCCGTCACTGCTGAGGCTTGCGGCGACGACGACCGAGAGGGCCATGGAGCCCAGGCCGACGATAGCGTAGAGCCGAAGCCAGGTGAGAGGAATCGCCAGAGCGAGCGCGAGGCAGAGGGCAACGCTTGCGGTGGGCCGGGTCAGAAGCTCGAGCAGAGGTTCCAGCAGACGAAGATCGCCACGGAGGACAGCCCGGAGCATGGGCAAGGTGAGCTTCCGGCGCAGGAGCCTGCGGCCACCCTCCCAGCGGGCGCGCTGCGAGGCTGCGGCGGAGGAGCCCTCGGGCATCTCGCCGGCAACGTGGGCCTGGTCGATGAAGACGACGCGCTTGCCGGAGCGCACCAGCGCAAGGTGATACTCGAGGTCCTCGACGATGGAGTGCGCGGTGTAGGGAAGAGCTTCGAGTGTGGAACGAGAGAGCGCGAAGCCGTTGCCGACGATGCCGCAGGAGAGGCCAAGGCGCTCTCGTCCGCGTGGACGGAGGACGTTGATTGCGACCAGCGCGAGTCCCTGCAGCCGCGTGCGGGGCGTCGTGGTGTTGGCGGCGATGTAGCGGCACTGTGCCGCGGCGGCGCCCTGTTGGAGGATGGCGGCGATGCGGGCGGTGGTGTCGGGACTGACGGTGGAGTCTGCGTCGATCACCAGCACGCTGTCGGCGCCGGCGTGCAGTGCGTGGTGGAAGCCGTGGTCGAGCGCGGCGCCTTTGCCGTGACCCGAGTCTTCGTCGAGCTTGAGCACGGTGGCTCCGGTCTGCTCGGTGATTTTGGCGGTCGCGTCGGTGCAGTTGTGGGCGATCACGTAGATCGCGGAGGGAGAGTAACGGCTGGCCTGGAGGCTGCGCACGCAGGAGGCGATGAGCTGCTCCTCGTTGTGCGCGGGGATGATGACGGCGAGGCGGAGGGTCAACGGGATAGCATCTTCCTCTTGGCGTGGCGGCAGGAGTGCAGCGAGCGAGAGGACCAGCAGTTCGACGACGAGAGGAAGCGTGGCGAGCACCAGCACGATGCCGACGAGGGTCAGCGCAATATGCAGAGCGATGATCATGCGGTGCGCCTCATGTGTACACCTGCTCGAAGTGGAAGGCTTTCTCGCGCACGCGCTCCGGCAAGGGGAGGGCGTGTGCCCAGCCGGCGAGGAGGAAGAAGAGCTCGAAGGTCTGGTTGCCGAGGAAGACGGTGGTGATGGTGCCGAGGATGCCGAGGACGATGCCGAGCAGGGCGAAGGCGAAGCTGCTGTCGTCGCGGTTCTGTGAGTTGAGGGCGATGTAGCCAAGGCGGAGAACGGTAGCAACGGCGATCAGGCCGAAGGCTGCAAGCCCGGCGAGTCCCTGCGTGAGAGCGAGGAGAAGGTACTCGTTGTCGATGGAGCCTTGCCCTGGGACCTGCTGGAAGCTGTCTCCCCAACCCCACCAGCCGCCTGCGCGCGCGATGGGGATGTAGTTGTCCACGAGCTGGCTGCGATACTGCGCGGTCTGCTGCTCGTCGCTGGCAGGAGCACTGGAGCTGGCATAGTTTTTGAAGCCGGAGTACATGACGACGGTGAAGAGCGCAACGGCGGCGAAGACGATCCAGCCGGTGCGCTTGACGTTCTTGGCGCGGCCGGCGAGGAAGATGGGGATGGCGGCGAAGCAGCCCAGCCAGGGGCCACGGGCCTGGGTCAGCAGCAACGTGAGGCCGATCATCGCGGCAATGGCGAAGGGCTTGGAGAGGCGAACCCACTCGAAGCCTTTGAAGCGCGGCTCCCACTGGTGGCGCTGGGCCAGCCAGAGTGCGAAGATGAGCCCGGTAAAGAGCATCATGCCGGCGAGTTCGGACTGGCCGAAGGGCCCGGAGACGCGGCCAAATCCCCAGCGGATCTGGGTCTTCCAGGCGAAGCTCTCGTCGGGAAAGAGCGGCGCCCAGAGGATGGTGAAGGGGTTGCGGCCCATGGGGTATTCGTAGATGGAGACGATGCAGCTGAGGAAGAGCAGGAAGGCGAAGCGCTTCACGGTGGCGACACGCGCGCCATGCCGCTCGATGAGCGTCTTGCCGACCATGTAGGGGATCACGGCGAGCGTGATGGCGTCGAAGGCTTTGAAGGTGGCCTTGGTTTGCTCCTCGAGAAGAACCTCCGCGTAGAAGGCGGAGAAGACGAAGAGCGGCAGGGCCAGATCGATGAAGGAGAAGCGCCAGCGCGGCAGCTCCTTGATGATGATGGCGATGCCCAGCGGCACGAGCACGGACTGCGAGAAGGTGATGGGAGGAAGTGCTGCGACCTTCCAGTAGAAGTAGATCGGGACCAGCAACGCAACCGATAGATAGACGTTGAGAAACGTCTTCGTCAGCGACCAACGGAAGAGGCCGACGATGCAGACCAGGCACGGGATGAGGATCACGATCGACATGGCCGGCAGCAGTGAGGGCCCGCACGCGCAGGCTCCCCAGGAGCTTAAGTCTAGGGCGCGCCGGGCAGGATGACGATGCCCCGCGCCGCTACGTCCCAGTGAGCTTTTGTGGGATGTCCCGGACAGCGATGCCCGTGACACAAACAATAGGATGGATGGTTCTGCACCCAAGGACGAAAGCCTGCAGCGCAGCGAGAGCCTGCTGCCGACGCCCGAGACTGCGGTGTTGTGGATGACTGCGTTCTCCGCTGGGTCGTCTCCCGCGCTGGTTGAGCAGGCTGCGGCGTTGCTGAATCCTCGCGAGATTGTGCGTGCGGAACGGATGCGGCTGGCCGAGGCCCGCGCGGAGTATGTGCTGGGACGCGCGCTGTTGCGTTCCCTGCTGGGTGAGCGCCTGGGATGCAGCGCCGCCGAGGTTCCTCTGGATGCTCCGCCGCAGCACAAGCCGCGGCTGTCGGCGGCGTGCTCGCCACTGCAGTTCAATCTCTCGCACGCGGGCGGCCGTATTGCGCTGGCAATGACGCATGGGATCGCGGTGGGCGTCGACCTCGAGATCATCGACCGCGAGGTGGAGTTCCTGGAGATCGCCGGGAGTCACTTTGCCTCAGCGGAGTACGCGGCGCTGTTGATGTCTTGCGGTGAGGCGCGTGCGCACCGGTTCTTTCGCATCTGGACTCGCAAGGAAGCCGTGGTGAAGGCTGCCGGCGATGGCCTCACGCTGCCGCTCGATGGCTTCGATGTGTCTCCGGCGATGCCGGAAGAACTTGCGCTGACGATCGACAGTGTGGAGGCCGGAGTCGGTATGTGGCATGTGCGCGACGTTGCGGTCGATGGACCCTTTGCTGCCGCGATCGCGCTGGCAAAGCCGGGAATTGCGATGCATCGCTGTCTGCTTAACGAAGAGTGCGTGGCGGCAGTGTTGCGCATTGGGGCAGGGGCTCGACAGACGCGCGTTGCCTGAGCCTGTGTTCCACGGGATTGTGCTCAACAAGATGCCGCGCAAGTAACCCTGTTCGCACGTTACTTTGAAGCGCGCAGGTTACTTCTCTGTGATGGCCCCGCAGGGCGGAAGTTGTATTGAGATGGCAGGCACCCCCTCCTACCCTTGGCGAAGACATCGAGTGATACGCCCTCGGGTCAGGAGACATCGTGTCACTGCTCGCGTCATGGTCCTACCCCCGTGAAGTTGGGAGCGTTTTGGACGTGCCTGCAGATGCGCGCACGCTTCGTTCCACACGGACCTTGATTGCGACGCCTCGTTCCGGCCTTGTAGCGGATGTGCGCACCGTGGCGCTGTTTGGTCTTCCCATCGCCAACGTGAGCATGGATGAGGCTGTCGCTCACATTGAGCATGCGATCGAGGCACGGCGCTTCGAGCAGATCGCAACCGCCAACCTGGACTTTGCCCGCAACGCCCGCGTGGATGCCACGCTGCATCGCGTCATCTGCGATTGCACGATGGTGCTTCCTGACGGAGCGCCGATGTTGTGGGCGGCGCGGTTGTTCAACCGTCCGCTGAAGCAGCGCGTGACGGGAGTCGACCTTGTGCCGCGGCTGGCGAAGCTCTCGGCCGACAAGGGCTACGGGATCTACCTGCTGGGCTCTTCGCCGGCACATGCCGAGCGTGCGGTGCGTGTGCTCGAACGCCGGTTTCCCGGCCTGCACATCTCCGGCCGCTACTCGCCTGAACTTTGCGCACTGGAAGACATGGACGACGCCGCAATCCTGGAGCGCATCCACGAGGCACGGCCGCGAATCTTGCTGGTGGCGTTCGGCAATCCCAAGCAGGAGCTATGGATCGCGCGCAATCGCCAGAGCCTGGATGGCATTGTGGCCATCGGCATCGGCGGTTCGCTGGATATGATCGCAGGCAGCCTGCGCCGCGCACCGGTGATCGTGCAGGCGATGCAGCTGGAGTGGCTGTTCCGCCTGGCGCAGGAGCCGCGAAGGCTGTTGCCGCGCTATGCCCGCGACTTCGGCGCGCTGATGCGCCATCTGCCCACGGAGCTTGCCGCGAGCATGCGCCAACGTCACCAGACAAAGTTATGGCCGATGGAGGTCACCTCCGACGAGAAGACGCGCATCCTCCGCATTCCGGAGATTTTGACGGGTTCGGACTCCTTCGCTGTGGTGCGCGAGGCGTCTTCGGCCGCGCGGCGCGGGCAGAT
The DNA here is from genome assembly GCF_058498515.1 of Bryocella sp. Lineage (NCBI taxonomy): Bacteria > Pseudomonadati > Acidobacteriota > Terriglobia > Terriglobales > Acidobacteriaceae > Bryocella > Bryocella sp. The sequence continues at coordinate 93,262 of NZ_JBMHYI010000071.1, read as the reverse complement.
GCTGATCTTCGACCTGGTGCTGACGGGAAGGATCGAGGCCGATGGCCTTGGCAGCCTGCTGGAGGCACGCCGCATCATGTCTGCGGCGAGGCTTCCGGTGTGGACCGTGGGCGTCAACGAGCCGGTACGCCGGCTGGTGGAGTCAGCCGGGCTCAGCGAGATGGTGCGCTTCGTGCGCAACATTCCTGAGGCGGTGCGGCTGGCGGGACGGCCCAATGGCGATCGCCGTCGCAGCACACTTCCCTACGCAGGAATTGAGCGGCGGGACCCGCGCCGACAGCGCCGTGCCCCTCGAGCGTAGTGCGGACGTAACGCAGGCGTGGTGACGAAGGGGTTAGCCGCTTCGGGCCTCGTTGCAGGCGTGGGACTCACACTTCCGGGGACTAGACCTACCCCATCCCGTTGGACGAGCCTGAGACTGATCCTCCAACACTTTCTGGGAGGTCTGGAGACCGCTCTGTGATGTTCTTCTCTCCCCTGCGACATGGCCGCGTCAGCGTTCGCGCTGCACTTGCCGCCGGCGCCACGCTCGGCCTGCTCGTTTCGGGCGGCAGAGTGGTGCGTGCGCAGCAGGGAGGTCCCTCGGACATTCCTTCCAGCCAATCCTTACAGCTTCGCGCGTTGGAGACTCCTGTAGACGCTCCGTACCAGCTGGGCAAGGGCGATGCAATCATCATCAGCTTCGGCGGAAGGCCGGAGATGGACTCCAAGCAGCCGGTCGGTCCAGACGGCAAGATTACTCTTCCCATCGCAGGCTCGGTGGAGGTCGCGGGCAAGACCCGCGAGCAAGCGGCGGCGGCCATCGGCTCGGCGCTGGAGGCTTACTACCCTTCGCTCACCGTCACTGTCGGGGTCGAGAAGTACACCTCCAACCAGGTGATGCTGCTGGGTGCGGTGGAACATCCCGGCCTGGTGACCTTCGACCGCGCGCCGACTTTGCTCGAGGTGATCGCGCGTGGCGGAGCTCTGGAGAGTTCGCGCACGACACACGCCGATGCCAGCTACAACATGACTTCGAACCTGACGGCGCGCGGCCCCGCTGTGCCGGAACGTGTCGCCATCTACCGCGGCACTGACAAGGTGGTGTGGGTCGACCTGAAGCAGCTGCTCGATTCAGGCAGCCCGCTGGCGGCGATCCGCCTGGAGCGCGACGACATTGTCTATGTGCCGTCAGCTGCGGAGCGGTACGTCTCGGTGCTGGGGTACGTGCAGCACCCGGGGGCGATTCAGCTGGACGACTCGACGACGCTGCCCAAGCTCATTGGTCTGGCCGGAGGATTCACGCCGGACGCGGGTCACTATCCGCAGATCCAGATCGTCTCGACAACCACAGGCAAGACGCGGACGGTGTCGTTCAAGGACGTTCTCGCCGCGCATAATCTCGACCTCACGCTGCATTCGGGCGATGTGCTGTACATCCCGCAGAGCGGCTTCAACCGTTTCGCGTACACGCTGGACAAGCTTTCGCCGCTGGTGACGATGTTTACCGCCGGCGCTTTTCTCACGCATTGAGTTTCGATTCACCCACTAGAGCAGCAAAGCCAACGCACGGAGTTGGTCGAGGGATTCCCGGCTGAGCATGAAGCCATCACGTATCGACGGACTGGAGCTTCCCGCAGTGGGAGGAGCGGCGACACGCTCCGCGGCCCCGCCGGCCTTCCGCGTGGATGTGGTGCGCAGCCTGCGCCAGCATGGTGCGCTCGCGCTCTCGGTGGGCACGGTCGTCTTTGCGCTCATCGTCCTCTTTGCGCTGTCACGCAAGCCCATGTACAAGGCCGAGAGCCTGACGTATGTGGAACCGCTGGTGACGCGCAGCGTCGACGACGGCACACCGGGTGTGTACGACCCCTCGCGGTACGATTCCTATCTCCAGCAGCAGATCCAGACAGCCGCGCGGCCGGACATCCTTGAACAGGCGATCGCCACGCTGCCGCTGGGCACGTGGCAGCACCCGGGAGAGGACATTCACTCGGCCGCGGCGCGCCTGGCGGCCTCGCTGAAGGTGCAGCGCGTGGGCCAGAGCTATCAGCTTTCCATCAGCCTGATGGACGGCAACCCGCGCAACGCGGCGGATGTGGTCAACGCCGCGACGACGGCCTTCCTGCAGCAGGGCCGGCATGATGAGACCGTGCGACAGGGTGGACGGCTGCAGCTCCTGCAAGAGGAGCGGACACGCATCCAGGGACAGTTGGCGTCGGACCAGAACGAGCAGACGCAGCTTGGTCAGCAGCTGGGCGTTGCGGATCCTGCGGGAACGCTCGGCAACCCGTACGACTCGCAACTGGCCAGCATTCGCGCAGAGCTGGTGAGCGCGCGGCAGGCGCATGACATTGCGGCGGCGCAGCTCTCGTCCATTGCGCTGAACAAGAATCCCGAAGGAGCGCAGGCGGTCGCGGATGACTCGATCGCCAGCGATGCCAGTGTGACGGCGCTGAAGCAGACGATCACACAGCGGCGCGCGCTGCTCGCCAGCCAGATGGCGCAGCTTACGCCGAGCAACCCGGTCTACAAGCAGGATCAGCAGGAGATCGCGCAGCTCGATAAGCAGCTGGATGGGCGCGTGTCGCAGCTTCGCAATGTGGCGGAGCAGCGGTTGGAAGACAAGCTACGGCTGGACCTTGAACGCACGGGCGATGTGGAGTCACGGCTTAATGGGCAGCTCGCTCAGCAGACGGCTCTCGCTCATACGGCGGCACCAAGGTTGCAGAGAGCGACGGAGCTAGCGGCTGATATCACGCGCCTCGAGAACCGCTACACGGCGGTGGATGAGGCGATTCGCAGTTTGTCGCTGGACACGAACGGACCGGGCACGGCGCACCTCGCGGTAGCGGCATCGGTTCCGTCCAGGCCTGAGCCCAGCCGGCAGAACCTGCTGTTCGCAGCGGCTCTTCCTCTGGCGTTGCTGGCCGGCATCGGCGCGGCGGTGTTCGCAAGGAAGCGCGATCCCCGCCTCTACACCGAAGGCGACGTAGAAGAGCAGATCGGCTTCCTTCCGATGGTCGCGATGCCAGCTCTCGAAGAGGTTTCGAGCGTGGCCGCCGAGGAGTATCTGCTGCGCATGGCCGCCGCGCTGGAGCGGGCGTATCGCGTGGGTCGCGCGCGCACCTTCGTCTTTACGGCTGCCAGCGCAGCCACGGATGTCTCCGGGTTCGTCCATGCGTTGCGGCTCAAGCTGATTGGGCTGGGCTTCAAGACGCAGGCGATGTCCGCTGACGAGGCTCTGCTGGCTGACGGTGGCCGGCAGTCGGTTGCCGTCCAGCCCGGGCAACAGGACGGCCATGCCGCTGCCAGCCTGGATCGGCTGAAGGCGAGTTTCGACATCATCCTGCTGGAAGCGCAGCCGCTGATGCACTCGGCTGAGGCTGAGTACGCGGTTCGCACTGCCGACGCGACCATCCTGGTGGTGGAGAGCGCGTTGACCACGAACGAGGAGCTGCGGGATTGTGCCTTTCTGCTGCAACGAGTTAAGGCGGAAGGCGTGGGCGTGGCGCTGCTGGGGCTGCACCGCAACGTGGCCGGAGCGGAGATGCGCGCGTCGATTGCCGAGGCCGAGCGCCGCCGTCCATCGCGAATTTCTCCCGGAGTCTCTGAGCGGCCTAAGGTGTTGGAAGAGCGCGTTTACGACATGATGGAGCGCCGGGCCCGCAACGAAGTTCCGCTTTCAGGCAGGGAGGATGCTGGAAAGCTTGATATCGTTGAGCCAAAGCGTGCTGTCGACGACGATCCGGTTTCGTACGAAGATCGATCATCCTTCCCGAACGAAGAGCAGGATGGAACGCCCTACATAGAGTGCGTGACTGCTGCCCGCTCCACCGTCACGCAACGTCCTGCCTCTCGTACCGTCTCGTCGGCCAACACTCGGGAGATCCCTATGCGGGACGATCGGCGGGACCAGACGGAGACTCTGCGCAAAAGCCTGGCGCAGGTGGAATTCAACGACAACAACCTTGCAGATGATCTGCCTGATGGGAGCCACGCCGTGGGTCGCAGCTTTTTCAAATTCTTTGAACGCCGATCGCAGGAGGAAGAATCTCCGGCGGTAGCGGGCTCGGAGATCGAGCGTGCCTTTGACCGCGTGATGAAGCGTCCGGACCCCGGAGTCCGGCAGCCGAGTGCCAGCCAGGGGTTTGGCCAGGAATCGGTGGCGCAGCTTCCCTCGCGTTACATTCCAGCAGAGCCTGCGGACCCAACGATGGCGCAGCCCCTTCACGGCATGGACCGGATGGAAGAGCTCGTTGCAGCGGAACCGATGCAGCCCTCCTGGAGTTCTGTTCCCGACGAGGCCGCGCCGTATGAGGCGGAGCCGCATGAGCTCAAGATGCCGTGGAGCCAACAGCGGCGGCCCTATTCGCCCCCGTCTGCGCAGCAGAACTCCGCGTCGCCGCGAGCATATGTATCGCCGGTGGCTCCTGAGTGGCCGATGCGCGAGGCGGTGCAGTCTATCTATGTTCCGCCGGCCGACTATGTGCCGGTACCGTATATCCCCAATGCCGACTATGTTCAGGCAGCTCCAGCTCTGGTCCAGATGCCCGTCGAAGCGGCCTCGATCCCGCAGTACTTCCCTTATCGTGAGGCCGAGCCCTTCGCTAGTGAGCAGCATCGCGCGGCATCCGTTCGCACGTTGCAGACGTCTCCGGTTGAGCCGCCTGCTCCGGCCGAGTTCCGTTACGTCGCTCCGACTGACGCCACTCCCGATTCGCTGCGTTCCGAGCTTTTGGCGGCGCACGAGGCCGCGCTCGATCCTGCTGGATCGCTGTATGCGTTTCGTGATGATGTTGCGAAGGCTCCAGCGCCGTCCATGCCCGCAGTCAGCGTCCCGGAGTCGCGTGTCGCTGAGCCGATGATCATCAGCTCAGCCCGCAGCGCCGCAGCCGCAGCGGCGCAGCGCCTGGCCGCGAGGATGGCTGCGGAACTTCCGGCTACACCGGAGGTCGCGCCTTTCCAGCGTCGTGAGCCGGTGCTGCCGAAGTACGTTGCGGCCTCCGCGGAGCCCTTGCCGTCCCTCTCGTCTGCACCTGCATCCAGTCCTGCCATCGCTCCAGCCTCACCGGCGAACGATGCTGCCGTGCCCCCGCCTCACGAGGAGGCTCCGGGCTGGCTCTCCAGCGCGGAGGCCGACCGGATCCGCCAGCTGCTGGCGCGCTTCTCCGATGGCGTCGCGCGCTCACAGGCAGAAGAGCCGGCTCCGAGCTGGTTCGCGCAGCCGCAGACATCTCAGGCTGAGCCTACCGCCGAGTCGAAGGCAGAACTGGAACCGGTGTCGTCTGTGAATGTGCCGCAGCCCAGTGCTTCGGAGATCCACTTTGGTTTTTCCTCTCCACTGATGGTTCCGCCCGCTGTCGAGACGCACCAGGTCATCGCTTCGCCGGTCGCGGAGCAGACGTTTGCTACGCCCGGATTTGCCCCTCAGGCCCAGGTTGTTGAGGAAGCTGAGGCCGTTCACGAGGTGCGGTGGCCTTCGTGGCCGACGCTTTCGCGCCATGTCACGCCACTGCCGTCGGACCACCAGGAGGCAGCGTCGCGGCCCTGGTACGAGACCTTCGAGGAGCACTTCCTCGCTTCCTCTCAGTCGCAAGTGCAGCCCGCAGCTGCCCCCGTATTTGAGCCGATGGCGATTGAGAAGACGCCGGCTATCGAGCCCGAGCATGTTGCGGCGGCCTTCGCCCGGCGCTCGGAGTATGCCGAGACGCCGGTCCTTTCTGCAGCCGAACCGGCTCCGCTGGCTACTGCCTACGTGGCGGCGAAGTCGTTCGCTCCGGCCGCTTACGTCGAGGCTCCGGCCCCGCGTACAGAGGCTTTCACCGCACCGGTTGAGGTTCCAGTCGAACGCGTTGAAGCGGCCACCGAGTCCATGGTGGCACCCATCGTGATCCAGGTTCCTGAGTCCACTGCTCAGCCGGTCATCGAGGCGGTCAGCCACGGGCCGAGCCATGCCGTGATGCCGACGAACCCGATCTCTGCGCTTTACTCCAGCCAGGCGCAGGCGGCCGGCTCGCGAGCCTCGGCGGAAGCTGTGCTCGCGCGCACGCTACCCCACACGCCGCTGCGTTCGTTCGAGGACTCGGGTCCGCTCTACTTCAGCGAGGCCCAGTCTGCGCCGCCGATGCTGCGCGAAGTTGCAGCAGAGACCCTGCGCTTCAATGGCAACGGCCATGCTGTGTCGAAGGGCAATGGGCACGCGGGCAATGGCGACCACCGCAGGGCGGAGTCGAGTCCGTTTGAGCCGGCGCCGACGGAGACGCAGTTCGAAGCTCCGGTTCCCTGGAAGACGCGTAAACCTCCTGTACCGGCCGCCGCTGCGCAACCTGCGACGGACCTGGCGACAGACCTGACGCCGCAGCCGGGCCGCTGGGGGATGCTGAGCCGCTTCGATCCGCATTCGGTGAACGCCGACGATGTGCTGGGGCCCGCGGGGGTACGGCGTGACGGTCCTCGCGATGACTCCAAAGAGGAACCGATGCGCAAGATCGCCGCGCGTTAGAGCATGAGCATGTTTCGCCAGATCCGCAGCGACTGGAACGCGCACCAGCGCAACTGGTCGCGGCACGGCTTCTGGGCACTCGTCGTTTATCGCTTCGGCAACTGGCGATATGGCATCCACCCAAGAGTGCTGCGCATGCCGTTCTCGTTTCTCTACCGTGTGCTGCACTTCTTCTCCATCAGCTTGTGCGGGATCGAGCTACCGTGCGAGACGAAGATCGGCGAGCGTCTCGTAATCGAGCATGTGGGTGGCATTGTCATCAGCGGCGATGCGGTCTTCGGCGATGATTGCGTGATCCGCAACGGGGTCACGGTGGGCTTGCGTCATCGCGGCCAGCGTGGCTCGCCCCATCTTGGAGATCGCGTAGACATCGGCGCAGGGGCCAAGCTGCTCGGGCCGATTCGCATCGGCAATGATGTTGCGATCGGAGCCAATGCCGTGGTGCTGTGCGATGTCCCTGATGGCTGTATCGCGGTCGGAATCCCCGCGCGCGTGCTGCCCCGGAAAGACAGTGATGCGGCGGTGACGACAGAACCACCGCAGCACGATTGGGTGCTGCAATGAGTTTGGCCGCGCCCTTGTTACCGCAGCTTACAACGCTGAGCGTTGTCGTCATCGGCCGCAACGAGAGCCCGCGGCTGGCGTGGTGTCTCGAGTCGATTGCGCGGATGGATCGCACGGGGCTGCAGGTGGACGTGATCTATGTCGACTCGGACTCGAAGGATGATAGTGTGCGCATCGCGCGTGAACATGGAGCGCGGGTGGTGGAGTTGCATCCGGTGAGGCCGACAGCCGCGATTGGCCGCAACGCCGGCTGGCATGAATCGCAAGCCGAGTTCGTGCTCTTCCTGGACGGCGATACGATTCTCGATCCGAAGTTCGCGCAGGATGCTTTGCTGGAGTTTAGCGCGCCGCGGATCGCATGCGTGTGGGGGCATCGTCGCGAGATTGCGCCGCCGCGCTCGTTGTATACGCGGGTGCTCGATCTCGACTGGATCTATGCTCCAGGTATCGTACCGTTCTGCGGTGGCGATGCGATCTTCCGGCGCAGTTCGCTCATCACTACGCGCGGCTTCGACGAAACGCTCATCGCCGGTGAGGAACCGGAGCTATGCCGCCGTCTGCAAGTGCTGGGGCAGCGCATATTGCACATCGACGCGCCCATGACCCAGCACGATCTCGCTATCGATCACTTTGCGCAGTACTGGAAGCGCGCGGAACGTGCAGGTCATGCCTACGCTGAGGTCTCTACTCGCTTCGTCGGCAGCAAGTTTCCGCTGTGGTCGGTGGAGGCGCGGCGCAATCGCGTCCACGCGCTGGTGCTGCTGGCGCTGCCGGTGGTCGTGATCAGCCTCAGCGCGCTGCTGCGGTCAACGTGGCCTTTGCTCATTGCGCTCGTGCTCCTCGCGATGTTGTTCCTGCGCTCGGCATGGAAGGCGAGATGGAAGCGTGCTGACGCGCTGACGTTACTACTTTACGGCGTGCATTCGCACCTGCAGCAAATCCCTATCGCAGTGGGGCAGTGGCGCTACCGCGCGAGCCGACGCAAGGGACAGAAGCTCAAGCTGGTGGAGTACAAGCGGTCTTAGCGCCGCTGGATCAGTCCTGCGGTCGCTTTTGCAGCGGCTTCGCGGGCACACCGCCTACCGTTGATCCGGCCGCGACATCGCGCGTCACAACAGCATTTGCTCCCACCGTGGCGTGATCGCCGATTGTGACGCCACTGAGCACGGCAACACCGCGGCCTATCCACACCTGTTGTCCCAGAGTGATGGGAAGCGCCATGTGAGGGGAGTCGCGCAGTGTCGCACTTGGCTCGCGGGTGTGATTCGCATCGCGCAGGCTGGCGTATTCGCCGACCATGCAGCCATCCCCAATCACAACGCGGGAGCGCGCGACGATGTGGACGCCGGTTGAGAGAACGACACCTTTGCCGATCACGATCTCGCCGCCGCCCTCGGTCTCGAGATAGACACCGGGGTAGAGCAAAACGTCTTCACCGATGCGTATGTTGCCTGTGCCATGAACCTGCGCTGTTCCCATGACAACGACAGAGGTGGGTAAGTGGTGCTGTAGCGCTGCTGCAAGCTTCGCGTGTGCTACCAGTCGCGCAGTAAGGATGCGGAGGCGCGAGGTTGCGTGGAAGAATCCGCGCAGTGGTCCGATGAGGAGTGCCTTCAGCGTAGAACTCATCGCATCACCATGGCTGTGGCGGCGAGATGCGTCCGCCGTTGGTGTCGCGCCATGCCTGGTCCATCAGGCGGATGAGCGTCCGGAAGTATGCCGCGCGGCGTTGCCTCTCCTCGCTGCGGCTGAAGCGATTGCGCAGGAGAGACGCGGTGTAGAGCAGTTGCTCCATACGCCGAGCGAACCATGCGCGTGAGCCATGATGCTTGCGGTAGTAAAGCAGCGAGCTGCGCATGCGCCACAGCACGACCTGTGCTGCGGTCGAGGAGAAGTCGAGCGTCTTGAGCTGGCGTGAGCTTTCTCCGCCGAGATGCGTAACGATGATGTCCGGCCAGTAGCAGACCTCGTAGCCGGCGTTCTTGAGGCGGCGGCAGAGATCGACCTCTTCGTAGTAGAGGAAGAAGGCGGGGTCGAAGTAGCCGGCTTTCTGCAGGGCTTCGGGCCGCAGGATGGCGAAGGCGCCGGGAATCCAGTCGACGCTCGCGGGTTTGGAGAGGTCGCTCCATGTGCGGTCGAGGCGTCCAAAGAAGCGTGAGCGCGGGAAGCGGTATGCGAGGCCGCTCAGGACGAGGGCGTCGTTGAGCACGGTGTGGAACATGCGCGCCGATGGCTGTAGCGACCCATCGCGGCCCACGAGGCGAGCTCCCCCGGCGGCGCAACGTGGATTCGCATCCATGTGGGCTATGGCGCGATCCAGGGCGCTCTCCTGCAGGAACGCATCGGAGTTGAGCAACACCAGGTAGCGTCCGCGCGCCCGCTGCAGGGCGAGGTTGTTGGCGCGGCCGAAGCCTACGTTCTCGGTCGTGCGTATGAGGCGCACGGCGGGGAACTCATGCTCAACCATCTCGGCGGAGTTGTCGCGCGAGGCATTATCGACGACGAAGATCTCCGTTGTGAAGGCAGCCGCCATGTGCAGTGCGGACGTCAGGCAGTCGCGCAGGAGATCGCGCGTGTTGAAGCTGACGATGATGATGGAGAGCTCGGGGCGGTCGAGCCCCAGCGTCACATGGGGAAATGCGCCTGGCGTCATCGCCGCGGCGGTCTCGGCTGCGAGCGCTGTACTCACTGCGGAGTTTCCTGGGCGGCGAAGCACTGCGCGAGCTTCTCCTGGTTGAGCGGAAGGTTGTAGTCGTGCACGATACGGCGGCGCGCGGAGCGGGCGAGGAACTGGCGCAGTGTGGGATCGCCGGCTAAGAGGGCCAGGGCGTCCGCGAGCTCGACTGCGTTTGAGGGCGCGACGAGGATGCCGTCGCGGCCGGTCTGAATCAGCTCCGGAATGCCCGCGATGGAGGTGCTGACGCAGGGAACGCCCAGGGCCATCGCTTCCATCAACGCGACGGGGATTCCCTCGGCGAAGCTGGCGAGCACGAAGATGTCGGCATCCCGCACACGCGCGAGAGTCTCTTCATGTGGGAGCGACGAGGTGAAGGTGATGTGGCCCTCGAGGCCGTGCGTGCGTGTGAAGTCGATGAGTCCCTGGCGCTCGGGACCATCGCCGATGAGTGTTGCTGTGAAGTCGATGCCTCGGTCGCGCAGCGCTGCGAAAGCTTCAATGAGAATGCGATGGCCCTTCGCAGGAACCAGGCGGCCGGTGCAAACGATCTCGAGGGAGCGCTTCGCCTTCGCAGGCGGGGGTGTGAGCGAGGGAGTGACTGCCGCGGGATCGACGCCGAGGCGCACGACATGCAGCTTGCTCCACTGTCCGGGAGGGAGGATTTGCATCAATTGGCTGCGGCAGAAGTCGCTGATGCAAATGATGCGCGAGGCCTGGGTGAGCTTCTCGCGCAGGTGCTCCGCATCGGTGTTCAGGAGCTCTTCGGGGCCGTGGATGGTCAATGAGTAGGGGATGCGCCACGCGATGGAGGTGAGCATGCCCACCCCAGCCACGGGTCCACCGAAGTGGACGTGCAGGTGATTCAGGCGTCGCGAGCGCATCCAGTCGCCAAGCAGCAGGGCTTCGGCAAGGTAGAAGAGCCAATAGCCGCGTTCGCTCACACGCATGCGGCGGATGGAGAGGACACCGCGAAGCCCGCGGATCGTGGCTGCGGGGTGAATGGCGATGATCCGAAGGAGGAGCATCAGCGTGTTGAGGGTCTTGCCACCCTTGAGATAACGCGTGGCGCGGGCCTCGCGCGATTCCTCTTCCGAGAGGCGGCTGGGGGGCCGGTCGGGAGGATTGATAGAGGCGGTTTCGATGTGCAGGCCGCGCGCGCGGAGGCCCTGTACTTCCTTGAGCAGGAAGGTGTGGGAGATGGCGGGATAGCGGCTCAGCAGGTAGGCGTAGCGGATCGCCGTCGTAGAACGGCGACTCGGCGCGACCTTGCTGGGCGTGGCAAGCCGCATTGGTTTGTTCTCCAGTGCAGGCACATCCTTAGCTTGCTTCGCGGGGTGTTCGGGAGGCCATTCAACTTCGGGGCGTCGGGGTTCCACGAATGGGCTAGTGCGCGGTCGCGCTTGGCGCGATAGGGTGGAATCGCCGCCCTCCAGCTTGCCGGGACCGATGCCTTGCCAAACGAAGTGAATGCCCAGAGCGAACGCCCGATCCAATCGAACAACTTCGATGCGCTGCGGCTTGGGCTGGCGGTGCTGGTGATCTACTCCCACAGCTACGCGCTGGGCGTGGGTTCGGAGGCGACCGAGCCGCTATCGCGGCTTACGCGCGGGCAGATGAGCTTCGGTGCGCTCGCGGTGGATCTGTTCTTTGTGCTGAGCGGCTATCTCATCACGGCGAGTGCCGAGCGATCGTCTCCGGGATCGTATCTCTCGAAGCGCGCGCGGCGGATCTATCCGGCGTTTATCGTGAATGCTTTTGTCTCGGTGCTTGTGGTCGTGCCGCTGGCGCACGCGGTGATCGCGTCTCCCGCGCTTATGAACTTTGTGCAAGAGACACTGCGACTGCGCGAGTTCGAGTATGCCCATGCGTTCCTGCGTAACCCCTATCCCGGGCCGATCAATGGCTCGCTGTGGTCGATCCAGTATGAATGCTGGTGCTATCTGGGAGTAGCGGCGCTGGCTGCTCTGGGGCTGCTGCGCCGGCGTTGGCTGTTGCTGGCGAGCTTCGTAGTGTCGGTGGGCATCAGCGTGGTGTGGCAGGTGAGGGGAATCGTTCTCGGAGGGAAGGTGCTGGGTCGCATCCTTGGATCTCCACAGCTGTGGGCGAGGATGTTGCCGTTGTATCTCGCGGGCGTCGCAGCATATGCCTTCCGCGATGAACTGCGACTCCACGCGCGTGGAGCGATCGCTGCGCTGGTGTTGCTTGCGGCCGCGTGCTTCGTACCCTTTGGATGGACGTTGGTATTCCCGCTTGCAGGTACTTATCTTGCGCTGTATGTGGCCTTCGCTCCGCGGCTGCGGCTGCATCGGTTCGGGCGCTACGGGGATTTTTCCTACGGCACGTACCTGTATGCCTTCCCCGTGGCGCAGATCATCATGAGTGTCGTGGGACATCCGCTTGCGGCGTGGAAGCTATTCGCGTTGACGACGCCTCCGACGCTGCTGGCTGCCATTGCGAGCTGGTATGGGGTGGAGCGCTGGTTCCTGAGGCGTGCGCGCCCGAAGGACTTTGCAAAGGCGCCGGGTGCGGCGCGCTCTCAAACGATGACTGTGGCGCGGGCTTCGGCTGCCGTGGTTGCCTTGGACGCCAGCGCGGACTCGTAGATCGCCAGCATGGCATCGACCTTGCTCTCCCAATCGAAGTGCTGTTCCACACGGGCGCGGCCTGCAGCACCCATCGTCGCGACGAGCTGTGGCTGCTGGAGCAGGAGAAGCATGGCGTCGCGAAAGCCGGCGACCATGGCATCGCGGCTGGTGGGGGCGATGAGGAAGCCGCAGCTTTCATCGAGATAGTCGAGGGGCCCTCCCCACGCGGTTGCGATGACTGGTCGAGCGCAGGCCATCGCTTCGAGGACTACTGCGCCACCGCACTCGTAGAGGCTTGGAAGCAGCAGGCCCTGGGAGCGGCGAAGCCTTGCCGCACACTCGCTTTGGTCGAGCCATCCGTGGAAGCAGACGCGCGAGGCCAAGCCGAGGTTCTGCGCGAGATTGCGCCATGAGTTGAGCATGGGGCCATCTCCGATGACGTCAAGCTCGACGCCTTCGACTTCGGTCAATGCAGCGAGCACGATATCGAGGGCCTTCCAGTCGACAAGTCTTCCCATGAAGACAAAGCGTGGCGGAGGCTGCGATGGCCCGTAGTTGGTGGGAGAAACGTTCGACCACTTTGCGAGGTCGACGCCATTCTCGGGCAAGGTGATCACCTTGCCATGTGGGACGCCGCCAAGGGCGAGGCGCGTGCGCTCATTGGCGACGAGCACGAAGGCTGCCTCGCGCTTGCCAGGGATGAGCGCTTGCACGATGTCGCTGACGGCGCGGCCGAGATCGATTGCCAAACGGCCCAGCGTCGACCTCCTGCGAAGGAAGGCCTGGGGATACTCCATGCCGCCGTTCATGGGACCAATGACGACCGGTGCACCGACGTTGTAGATCATCGAGGGAAAGCGCGGCGCGACCGGGATGGGTTGATGCACGATGGTGTTGGCATCGACCATGGAGCGGATGATGCTCCGCTGCGCGGTCTGGGTCATCATCTGGTTCGCGAGTCCGAGCGTGGCCTCCGCGATGCGATGCGGCAGGAGCGAAGAGATGCGATGGAAGAGACGCTGCAGTGTTCGGTCGGGGATGAAGTGGAGGCGATGGAGATGCGCAGGAAAGAGCGCTTCAAGCTCCACGCGGCAGCGCTCGTGCACGATGAGGTGCACGTCGACGCCACGCTCGAGAAGGACGCGGAGGTAGTGATAGGGAAGGATGGCTTCACCGCCCCATCGCGTGGAGGCATTCTCCGCGACGAGCAGTACACGCATCGTCACGATCAGGCTCTCCCAGCGTGGAAGAGGCGATAGTAGCCCAGGCTGGCGAGCATTCGCTTAGCGGTCTGCTCGGCCTCGTAACGTTTGCGCGAGAGCTCCACGAAGGGAAGTGCGCGGCCACGCTCCAGGCACGCACCGTCCTGATGAATGATGCCTCTCTGCTCTGCGGGTACGACCCAGGATTTGGCTTCGCCACCCGCGTGAAAGCATTTCATTGCGGCCCAGGGCTCGATGCGCAGCAGCGTCTCACCGGGGATGCCGAGCTTGCGCGCGACTCGCTTGATCTGCGTGCGACGCCAGCAGACCCACTGCGTCGGGTCGAGGTAGGAGCCACCAAGCTTCATGGCAAGCGCAGACCATACGATGGCCTCGACATGCATCACACGCGGAAGCTGGGCTCCGCCAAGGCGTGCGATGAGCCAGTCGAGCCACTCCAGCGTGTCTTCATTCGGGGCGCGCCATTGCGCGACGCCAATGTCCACATGGCGCGCGAGGCGAATGTCATTGTCGAGTGCGTGGCGTACGACCTCCTGCGGCAGAAGGCAGTTGGGCTGCTGCCACATCAGGCGGAGGCCTATCGCGGGCGTTGGCTCGAAGCGGAAGCGATTGGGGAAGAAAGTGTCGGGGTCGATCACGACGATCTCCTCACCCGGATCGCTCATCAGCAAGGGATCAGTGATCTTACGCCAGCAGCCGTGTCCAGAGCGAAAGGCGCGCAGATGAGGCCAGCTCGCGAAGCGGGTCGCTTCGGCGTCGGTGAGGTCGGATGCGGCCGTGACGCTGTGCGATGCGGCCTGGGGCAGAAGCTCGTGCAACGCGTCTGCGAGTTGCTGCTTGTCGTCCTCGCTGTCGGTGATGAGGTGCAGCGCGAGTGGCTCTTCCGCGTGACGAAGCAGGCTCGCGATGCCGCTCTTCGCGTAGGAAAGCGAGCGTGGAGAGAGCAGCAGGAAGATGCGGCGGGGCGGTGCGATGGGCGTACCGATGTCGCTCATCGCAGGGCCTCGTTCAGGTATTCCGCGAGGGCGTCGATGCCTGGTTCGAGGAAGAGCCGCTCGTGATTGCCATCGACCTCGCGGATCGCGATGCTGCCGTGGATGACTTCCTTCCAGCCGAGCTCAATCGCGGCGTTGGGGAAGTCCTGGTCGCGCGCGCGGAAGAGCGTCAGGGTGCCGTCATAAGTCTTCGGCTCGTACTCGTTGATGGCGACGACGTTGATCTCGTTGGCGTCCTTGAACCACGAGGGCAGCATCCGGACACCGAACTTCGCGCTCAGCTGAGCAGCGTACCGGATGGCGCGCGTGTGCAGCTTGCTTGCGATGTAGTTGCGACGGGCGTCAATGCTGAGCGTCTCCGTGTTCCCGCGAAGACGTCCGACTCGTTGGTTCACTTTCTCTTGCGTGGAGAAGTTGCTGCGCTGTTCTTCATCGAAGCGACGGGTGCGGGAATCTAACATTCCAAGCAGGGCGATCTCTTGTCCCGTGGCGCGAAGCTGCTGGGCCATCTCGAGCGCCAGCGTTCCACCGAAAGAGTAGCCGAGCAGATAGTAGGGGCCTTGCGGCTGCAGGGTACGCATCTCCGCGATGTAGAACGCAGCGAGGTCTTTCATTCGCAGCAGCGCCGGCTTGCCTGGAAGCAATGCCTGGGCCTGGATGCCATACACCGGGCGATCCGCGCCGATGCGCCGCGCCAGACCATAGAAGCTGATGACGTTGCCGCCAACGCCGTGAACAATAAACAATGGCTCACGCGAGCCCTCCGGCTTCAACGCCACGAGCGAAGACTCGCTGCGAGCGGAGACGCGCAGGCGGATCAGGTTCGCGATGGCGGCGATGGTGGGCGAGCCTACCAGGCCGGCGAGGCCGATCTCCATCGCGAAGGTGCGATTCATGCGCGTCACAAGCCGCAGTGCTGCGAGTGAGCCGGCGCCCAGCGAGAAGAAGCTGGACTCGACACCGATGCGTTCGATGCCCAGAGTGGTCTGCCAGATCTCAGCGAGCTGCCGTTCCAGCACGTCGCGAGGAGCCATATAAGGCTGGTCGTCGATCGTCGGCTGATGCATCGCGATGCGCTGCACAGCAGGGGCCTGATTCGAACTGCCACGGCCGACGACCGCGCGTGCTTCATCACTGGTGACAGCGAGGTGATCGACTGCAGTCGTTGGGTCATCTAGGGCGGCTTGCATGAGCTCAACAAAGAGACGGAGGTAGCCGCGGATGGTATCCGGACGATGCAGCTGCGGGTTGAACTCGAGCTGCAGGCGCGGGCCTTCCTCTTCGCGATCGACGACGGCGAACATCATGTCGAAGACTGCGCCCGGGCTCTCCGACCGCAGGGGAACGATATGCATGCTGCCCTCTGCGCTGGCGATGCGGCGCGCGAGCATAAAGGACCTCTGATAGAGGAAGAAGATCGGGATCTCGAGCGAGTTGTCGCCACGGAAATAGCTGTCGTGGATGAGATCTTCGAAGGGCAGAGCCTGATGTTCTACGGCTGCCAGGGTCCATGCGTTGACGGCATCGAGTAGTTCGCGGAAGCTCATGTTCTCGCGGACAACCGCTCGCATCACCTGGATGTTCATGAAAAGGCCGATGAGTTCTTCCGTCTCTTCGCTGCGATTGGCGCAGGGAGACCCGATGGTGAGATCGCGCCGGCCCGTGGCGCGTGCGAGCATTGCAGCGAAGACTGTAAAGAGCAGCACGTTGAGCGTGACGCCTTCCTTCGCGCAGTAAGCGAGCGCCCGCTGCGTGAGGTCAGAGGGCAGAAGGAGTGTCTGGATATCCCCCGTGGCATGCTTCTTGTGCTCGGGTAGAAGACTCGCTGCATCGGGATCCGTGGGCAGTGCGATGGGCGCGAAGCCGCGGCCCAGTGTGTTGCGCCAGAAGTCCAGAGAGCGCTCGTGTTCTTCGCTGTGGCACCAGTCCTCATGCCACACGGCGTAATCGCCAAACTGGATGGGCAGCTCAGGAAGTTGCGGTATCGTGCCGTGCACCTCGGCCTCGTAGAACTCCAGCATGTCGCGCATCAGTATGCCGTTGGAGATGCCGTCGCAGATGATGTGGTGCATGGTGACAAGCAACAGGTGGTGCGACTCGCTGAAGCGGACAAGGTGCAGCGCAAGCAGAGGACCGTGCTCAAGGTCGAAGTGAAAGGCGGCGTGATCGCGGGTAATGCGATCTGCGGTTTGACGCCGCTCTTCGCCGTGCAGGCTGCTCACATCGTCGAGCGGCATGGGCACATGCATCTGTGGGTGGATGAGCTGCATCAACTGGCCGCCGCGCAGTGCGAATGTTGTGCGCAGCGACTCGTGGCGTTCGGTGCAGACTGCGAAGGCGCGTTCCAGCGCGATGATGTCCAGAGCGCCGTCGCACTGCCACATGAGCGGCATGTTCAGAGCGGGATTGCCCGGATTGAGCTGGTCGAGCGACCAGAAGCGCATCTGGCCGCGCGTGGCCGGCATGGCGTAGAGGTCCCCAGAGACGGCGTCCTGCGCAGTCTGCGGCTCACGTACGAATTCGTCCAGTTCGAGTGCCACGTCTCCTTACCTCGTTACCTTGAACCTCTCGCGCGGCACGGCGGTGATGCGGGCCGGCCCACGAGGCTTTGCTTCCGACGGAGTCTTCGGCAGTGCGCCACAGACCGCAGCTACCGTGCGATGTTCAAAGATCTGCGCGGCCTTGACCGGCAAGCCTTCACGTTGCGCTCGCGCTGCGATGCGGAAGATTGCGAGTGAATCAGCTCCCATCTCGAAGATGCTCTGTTCGACGCTGACCATGTCGAGCTTCAACACCTCAGCCCATATACCCGCGAGCTGCACCTGCTCTGGTGTCGATGGCGCCACGAACTGTCGCTTCTCTGCTTGCGAAGGCGAGCCATCCACCATCTGCAGAAGCGCCTTGCGATTGACCTTGGTGTTGGGCAGCCGCGGAAATTCGGATAGCACGAGCATGGTTGGCGGCACCATGTACGCGGGAAGTTCGCGTTCGGCGATGCGACGAACGCGCTCGCTGAGCTGCGAATCGCTGCTGTGCCGTCCGGCATCAAGGAAGGCAACGAGGCGTGCACTATCCGAGCCCGCGTCCTTCTGGGCGAGCACGATGGCCTCTCGTACGTCGGGGTCTGTGGCGAGCACGGCCTCAATCTCTCCAAGCTCGATGCGATAGCCGCGGATCTTCACCTGGAAGTCGCTGCGGCCGAGCAGCTCGATGGAGCCGTCTCCATGGCGGCGAGCGAGATCACCGGTGCGATAGATGCGCGTGGCAATCCGCGGCGCGGTGACGAACCGCTCCGCGGTGAGTTCCTCGCGATGCCAGTAGCCGAGTGCGAGTCCATCTCCTCCGATGCAGAGTTCTCCTGCAACTCCGATGGGGCAGAGGTTCAGCCTCTCATCGAGCACGTGGAATTGTGTGTTGGCGATAGGAATGCCGAGGCGCAAGGGGCCGTCTCCGGCTGCGACGCGTGTGGCGGAGGACCAGATCGTCGTCTCTGTCGGGCCATAGACGTTCCATACGCTGGAGGAGCGCGCAAGCAATTGGTTGGCGAGGTCTCGCGGGAGAGCTTCGCCGCCGCACATCACCTTGAGGGGCGTTGTGCTGTCCCAGCCTGCGTCGATGAGGATGCGCCAGAGGCCGGGTGTCGCCTGGAGCAGCGTCGCGTGATTGCGCTTTGCGAGCTCGAGCAGCAGATCGCCGTTGCTCACCTGCTCATCCGTGGCGATGACCAGCTTCGCTCCGCTGAGCATGGGCAGGAACATCTCGAGAGCGGCGATATCGAAGGCGAGCGTTGTGACGCCGATGAGGACATCGTCGCTGCCCAGCCCGGGTTCGTGCTGCATGGAGTGCAGCAGGTTCATTAGCGCGCTGTGTGGGATCGCCACACCCTTGGGTTTGCCCGTGGAGCCGGAGGTGTAGATGACGTAGGCCGCGTCGTGGGGTGCAATCGTCGTCGGCAGCGGGTCCATGACGCGGGGTTGCGGTCCCGTGATGTTGAGCATGCGGGTGTTGGCGACAATGCTCGGATCGCGGCCGGTGAGCAGCAGCTTCAAACCTGCATCCTCGACGATGCCGCGCAGGCGGTCCTGCGGATGGCGCTGATCAAGAGGCACATACGCTCCGCCAGCCTTCATCACAGCGAGGAGCGAGCCAGCCATCTCGAGCGAACGCTCAATGCAGATGCCGACGAGCTCACCGGGTCGCAGACCCTCGTGTACCAGACGATGCGCGAGCAGGGTGGCATACTCGTCCAACTCGGCGAAGGTCCAGACGCGACCGTTGCATTCGAGTGCGACCTTGGACGGCATCGACGCTGCATGCTGCGCCACGATGGAAGGAAGCGCGGTGAAGGGCCCGAAGTCTACGGTGGTGTCGTTCCATGTGTCACGCAGCGATTTCTGCTCTTGAGGCGTGAGCAGTTCCAGCGCGGTTGCTGGAGCCTCTGGCTGTTGCATCAGGCTATCCAGCAGCTGCTCCCAGTGGCTCATCCAGCGGGCGATGGTCGACTCAAGAAAGAGCGTGGTGTTGTAATCGCAGGCGAAGTGCAGCCCGTCGGAACGTTCGATGACGTTGAGGAAGAGATCGCTGTTGACGAATTGCTTGGGCTGGCTGGAGATCTCGGCGGTGAGGCCCTCGAAGCGCGCGCTGTCGCCGACACGTTCGAGGTTGAACTGCACCTCAATCAGTGGCAGTCGGCCCGGTTCGCGCTCCAGCTTGAGGTGACGCAGCAGGCTGCCGTAGGTGAATTCCTGATGCTCCTGCGCATCGAGGAGTGCGGTGCGCGTGGCTTTCACGTGGGCCAGCGCCGTCTCGTTGGACGTCAGCTCGCTAAGCACGGGAAGATAGTTGACGCAGTGGCCAACGAGGCTCTCGCCTTCGAGCAGGGCTTGCGCGGCGGTGGAGATGCCGACAACCAACTCCTCCTGACCGGTGAGCCTGTGCAACAACAGCTCGAACCCGGCCAGCAGCGTGACGTACAGACTGCAACCGTTGCGCGCGCTGAACTTCTTGAGCCGCTCATAACGGTCGATGGCAATGTGCCCGCTGTAGGTTGCGCCGGCATAGGCCTTGACCGGCGGACGCGTGTTGTCGGTGGGAAGGTTGAGGCGGGGCGAGCGGCCTTCGAACTTGTTCACCCAATAGCGCTCATTCGCTTCAAACTCGCCTCGCCGTTCGCGCTCACGTTGCGTTGCAGCGTAGCGGCTGAAAGGCATCAGCGGCGACAGCTCTGTCAGCGCACGCGATCCACCGCTGTATACCGCGGCAATCTCTTCGAGCAGTTGGTTCGCGGACCAGCCATCGAGCACGATGTGATGTCCCGTGAGCAGCAGCGCTATGCTCTGCTCATTGAGCCGGAAGGCAGCGATGCGAAGCAGGGGTCCTGCGTGCAGGTCGAAGGGCTTGCGGGCATCTTCACTGCTGTGAGAGCGCAGGGCGTTTTCCTGTGCTTCGGGAGCGAGCGCCGTGAGATCAATCCAGTCTACGGGGCCTTCGTACGCGGGCGCGATACAGAGCGACTCGCCATCTTCACTTACGACGCTGCGCAGGGCATCATGCCGAGCGACGACAACATCGATGGCAAAGCGAAGATCGGCCTCGCGCACGGGGCCGATGAGGCGAACCAGCACGGATTCATTGAAGGCGCAGTTCGCTTCGCGATCGAGCGCGGCAGCGAGGAAGATCTCGCGCTGCGGTTCGGTGAGTGCGACGCGCGAAGGTGTGAGGGTTGCCTCCGACTCGGTCGGCTCCGGTACGCGACATGCGGCAGGGGCACTGCAAGGCAAAACACCATGCTGCTGTAACTCGAGGATGGTATCGCGGAAGGCCTCCTCGATCGCGGCCAAGTCGGCATCGCTATGTGCGGTGGTGAGAAAGCACGGGTAGCCTTCCTGGATATGAATGCCGCGCGCGCGCATTGCGTAATAAAACAGGGTGCCGAGTGGCGTGTCGTTGGGGAAGGCGAAGTAGAACCACGACGAGAAGTGATCGATGCGCACCGGCACACCACGCTCCTGCAGGAACGCATCGAGCGATTCGGCGATCGCTTTGGTCTTCGCGTTGAGGGTCTGCTGCAGTGCAGGTCCGTTTTGCTTGAGGTGCTGCAGAACGCTGCGGGCTGCAGCCATCGCGAGTGGATGACGAACGAAGGTGCCTGCGAAGAAGGTGACCCCGACCTCGGGGATGGAGTCGTCGCCATAGCTCCAAGCGCCGCCGTCGAGGGCATCGAGATACTGCGCCTTGCCGGAGAGTACGCCGATAGGATGGCCGCCGCCGATGACTTTGCCGTAGGTGCACATGTCGGCGCGGATGCCGAGGTACTCCTGCACGCCGCCGGGTGCGACGCGGAAGCCGGTGACGACCTCATCGAGGATCATCGCGGCGCCGTGCTGCTCGGTGATGCGGCGAATCTCGCGGATGAAGTCGAAGGGCTTGTTCTCAGGATGGCGCGTCTGCACGGGCTCGATGAGCACGGCAGCGATGTCATCGGCGTTGCTGCGAATGAAGTCGAGAGCCTCGGGTGTGCCGTAGTCGAGCACCGTGACATTCTTCACGTTGTCGAATGGAATGCCGGGGGCGATGGGAGCGCTGCCGCGCGGGGTCTTGCGAACCAGCACCTCATCGAATGTGCCGTGATAGTCGCCCGCGAAGTACACGATGCTGTCGCGCCCGGTGACGGTGCGCGCGACGCGAATGGCAGCCATCACAGCTTCGCTGCCAGTGTTGCAGAAGGTCACGCGTTCGTTGCCGGTGAGCTCGTAGATGAGCTCGGCGACTTCGCCGGCGAGAGCGGACTGCGGACCGATGGCGACGCCGCGATCCAGCTGCGCGTGCGCGGCTTCAACGACGAACCCAGGCGAATGGCCGAACATAATGCAGCCGTAGCCGTTGACGATGTCGATGTACTCGTTGCCGTCAATGTCCCACAGGCGTGAGCCGCGAGCGCGGTCGGTGACCAGCGGGTATACCATCTCCTTCCACTGTGGCCGGAAGCCGGCAACGGCGCGAGGATCAGCGAGGCGGGCGCGGTCAGCCGCGGTGCGTTGCTTGGAGCCTGGAGTCTTCGCGGTGTAGCGGGCGATGAGGGCTTCGATGTAGTTGCGCTGCTGCGCTGTGATCTCCTGCGAGGCGCGTTGCGGAGGACGGAAGGAGCCGTGCTTCGTATCGAGCGCAGCAGCGGCTTGCGTGACGGGAGCTGCGGTCTTCATCGGAGCGGCTGGCACGGGAACGGTGATTGACGCTGCGGGGAGTGCGGCGGAAGTTCCGGACTGAACCGCTGCCTGCAGTGCGGCGACCTGCTGCGCGAACATCGCGGAGAGTTCGACAACCTGACTGGCGAAGAGCTGATCGATAGATGAGGACGATGGGGAGGAGCCAGAGGCTGCGAACTGTGGTGCGGAGACCGAGGAGGCTGATGGAGGCGCGGCTACCGGAGCGGGCGCGACAGCGTCGGGCGGCATGTGCGCATCGAGATGCTGTGCGAGCGAGGCGATTGTCGAGAGCTGCTCCATCACCTGGCGAAGAGTGATCTTCACGCCGAATTTGCGGCTGACCGCTAGCGTGGCCTGGGTGAGAAAGAGGGAATCGAGTCCGAGCTCGAGGAAGGTGAGGCTGTACTCTGCAGGCGAGATGTCGACGCCGCTGAGCTCGGTGAAGAGCGACGCGGCTTCCTGCTGCAGACGTTCGAGGCGCGGCGGTAAAGCCTGAGGCCCATTGGAGGTCGAGAGCATTGCCTGGTTCGGAGTCATGGTCGCTGGGGCTCCTTCAAGAGTGGCCTGGGCAGAGAACGCGGCGGTGTGCGTCGCAGGGAGCTCTACCCAATACAGCTTGCGTTGGAACGGATAGGTGGGAAGGCTGATGCGATGACGCTGCTCGCTGGCGTAATAGCGCGGCCAGTCGATGGCGACTCCTGCGGTCCACAGTGCAGCAACGGCATCACGTGTGTCTCGCGCGCGACCGCTGGACTTTGTGCCGGGGAGAGAAGCGATGGCGAGCATCTCGGGTGCGTTGGCGCGCTGGTGCAGCGCGAGCGAGGTAAGCGCCTCGCCTGGGCCGCACTCGAGGAACGTGTCGTGGCCTGCATCGATCAAGGTGCGGAGCGCCTGCGCATAGCGGACAGGGCGGCGCACTTGCTCGGCCCAGAAGCGCGGGTCGGTGGCCTGCTCGGCGGTGATCCAATCGCCGGTGACGGTAGAGACGTAGGGCCGATCGGGCGCTCGCAGTGTAACCTTTGCCACCGCGGCCTCGAAGGTCTGGAGCATGGGCTGCATCATGTGCGAGTGGAAGGCGTGCGAGGCCTTCAAGCGCTTGCACGCGATCTTCTCTTCCGCGAGCTTAGCCTCAACTGCTTCGATGGCCTCGAAGGGGCCGGCGAGCACGCTAGTGCGTGACGAGTTGTAAGCTGCCACATTGATGGCGTCGCTGGCGTAGGCATCGATGCGGTCTTCGCCGAGCGCGACAGAGAGCATGGCGCCGGTCTGCATCGACTGCATGAGGTTGCCACGCAGGCAGACGAGCTGCATGGCATCTTCCGTGGACATAACGCCCGCCAGTACAGCGGCGACGTACTCGCCCACGCTGTGGCCGACGAGCGCTGCAGCTTGCACGCCCCAGCTCTGCCAGAGAGTGGCGAGCGAGAGCTCGACGGCGAAGAGCGTGGGCTGGGCGAAGCGGGTCTGAGCGAGTTCTACTTCGGCTTCGTCATTGGCGGGATCGCCGAAGATAAGCTGGCGAAGACCGTGGGCTCCGGCTTGTTCGGCGATGGAGAGACAGAGGTCGAGCGTATCGCGATAGATGGGTTCGCTTGCGTTAAGCTCCCGTCCCATGGCGGTGAATTGAGAACCCTGGCCGGGGAACTGAAAGACGATGCTGCGTTGTGAATGCGCAGGCGGTGCGGGTGATTGACTGGAGCGGAGCGCGTCGACTGCGTCTTCGGGCGTTGCAGCGACGATGGCCCAACGCGAGGCGAAGGTGTGACGGCCTGTAGCGAGGGTGTAGGCTGCGTCGGCGAGGTTGGTTGCGGGGTGAAGCTCGAGATGATCGGCGAGTGCGAGCTTTGCTTGTGCAAGTGCTTCCGGCGTGCGCGCGGAGAGGCAGAGCACTTGACGCTCGCGGCGTGCAGCGAACGTTTCGATGGCTGGCCCTTCTTCAAGGACGATGTGCGCGTTGACTCCGCCGACGCCGAAGGCGCTGATGCCGGCGCGGAGGGGTAGATCGCTGGACGGAGGGGTCCATGGCTCCGGTGCCCCGATGAGGCGGAAGGGCGAGCCTGCGAGGTGAAGCTCGGGATTTGGTGCGGTGTAGTGTGCGAGAGCGGGCAGTGTGCGGTGCTGCATCTGTAGCACGGTCTTGATGAGGCCCGTGACACCGGCAGCCGCGTCGAGATGGCCGATGTTGCCTTTGGCAGTGCCGAGGGTGCAGAAGCCTTCGCGGTCCGTGCCTCTGCGGAAGGCTTGCGTGAGCGCGGAGACTTCGATGGGGTCGCCCATCGGTGTGCCGGTGCCGTGGGCCTCGATGTAGGTGATGGTGTCGGGGCTGACGTTGGCCATGGCCTGCGCGGCGGTGATCGCGCGCAACTGGCCATCGACTCCGGGCGCCATGTAGCCGGCCTTCTGCGAGCCATCGTTGGTGACGGCGTAGCCGCGGATAACAGCGGCAATGTTGTCTCGGTCGCGCACGGCATCGTCGTAGCGCTTGAGCAGCACGATGCCGGAGCCGTGGCCGAAGAGGGTGCCGCTGGCCTGCGCATCGAAGGGGCGGCAGAAGCCATCGCGCGAAGTCAGACTGCCTTCCTGCGCGATGTGGCCGCGATGCTGCGGGAAGGTGATGGAGACGCCGCCGGCGAGCGCCATGTCGCACTGGTAGTTGAGCAGCGATTGCGCAGCCTGGCAAACGGCAACGAGCGACGTCGCGCAGGCTCCCTGGACGGTCATCACAGGTCCGCGCAGGTTGAGCTTGTACGCAATGCGGGTGGTGAGGAAGTCCTTGTCGTTGCCGGTGAGGTAGGAGAAGTCGCCGACCTGGTAGCCGTTGGTGAACTCTTCGAGGAAGGCGCGGTCGTGCGCGAGGTTCGCCAGCAGGTAGGTGTTGAGCGCGCAGCCTGCGAAGAGGCCGATCTCGCCAGCGAAGGTGTGCGGATCATAGCCGGCATTTTCGAAGGCATTCCAGCAGCACTCCAGCAGTAAGCGATGCTGCGGGTCCATGCGTTCGGCTTCGCGTGGAGGCACGCTGAAGAACTCTGCATCGAAGAGGCCGACATCTTCGAGAATGCCGCGCGCGGCGATGAAGTCGGAGTTGCCGGGGACGTTGTTGGCTGCGTCCTCGGGCCGGAAACGCGAGATGGTGTCGCGGCCTTCGACAAGCACGCGCCAGAAGCTGGCGAGGTCGGGAGCGCCAGGGAAGCGGCCAGCCATCCCGATGATGGCGATGGCGTTCGCCGCATCCTGCGGATCGAGCCGATAGCTCGTCGGGTTGCTCATCGAATGACCTCCGTGGAGGCGCGCGTGTTGCGCAAACGAGCGAGAGCTTCGCGCTGCAGGCGGGCGCGGTCCTGCTGACCGCTGTTGGAGCTGACCTGCGCGGGCTTGGCCTCGCGTTCGAGCCTTGCGGCGAGCGAGCGGATGGTGGCGTGCTCGAAGAGCCAGGCCATGGGGACGCTACGATCGAGCGTGCGCTCGAGTTCGGTGCGCAGCGCGGCGAGTTTTAGCGAGCTTGCGCCAGCGTCGAAGAAGTTCTGGTCCAGGCTTACTTGCTGCAAGCCAAGAACGCGGCGCCAGGTTTCGGCGAGCGTGGTCTCGAGCTGGTTCTTCGGAGCATCGCCGATGCCTGCGTACTGCGTGGCCCGTACGTAGAGGCTCTGCTCCTTCAGTGCGGCGACGAGCGGACCGCGATCCACCTTGCCGTTGACGTTCATGGGCAGTGCGGGAAGCCACGCATAGCGCTCAGGGCGCATGTGTGCAGGCAGGCGCTGCTCGACGAAGTGGCGGACGCCAGC
This sequence comes from Bryocella sp., assembly GCF_058498515.1. NCBI lineage: Bacteria > Pseudomonadati > Acidobacteriota > Terriglobia > Terriglobales > Acidobacteriaceae > Bryocella > Bryocella sp. The sequence goes on along the minus strand of NZ_JBMHYI010000071.1, from coordinate 67,750 downwards.
CTCGTCCGTGTCGCTCTCGCGAGAAACAATGCAGGCTGCGAGCTGCGTGCGGCCTTCGTGCTCGAAGGGCAGCGCGCTGGCCTGTGCGACGATCGGGCACTCGGCGAGCACGGAGTCAATCTCGCCGAGCTCGATGCGGAAGCCGTTGATCTTGACCTGACGATCGGCGCGGCCCATATAGACTAGCTCGCCATCGGCACGGCGGCGAGCGAGATCACCGGCGCGATAGAGCGTCTCGGCGTGTGCGAAGGGACTGGCGACGAAGCGCTCGGCGGTAAGCTCGGGGCGATTGAGGTAGCCACGGGCTACGCCGGCGCCGCCGACGAAGATCTCGCCGACTTCGCCGTGGGCAACGGGCTGCAGCTGCTCGTTGAGGAGGTGCAGGGTGAGGTCGGGGATGGGCTCGCCGATGAGGCTCTCAGTCTCGCTGGCGACGTCATGTTCGCGCACGCGACGATAGGTGACATGCACGGTGGTCTCGGTGATGCCGTACATGTTGATGAGTTCTGGCTGCGCGTCGCCGTGACGGCGCACCCAGGGCGCGAGCGCGCGAAGGTTAAGGGCCTCCCCGCCGAAGATGACGCTGCGCAGCGCGAGCGGGCGCATGCGACCAAGGGACGCGGCGCGTTCTTCGGCCTGGATGAACTGATTGAACGCGGTCGGTGTCTGGTTGAGCACGGTGACGCGCTCGGCGGCGAGGAGCTCGTAGAACTCTTCGGGCGAGCGGCTTGTCGCGAAGGGCACGATGACCATGCGGCCGCCGGTGAGCAGCGGCCCCCACATCTCCCAGACGGAGAAGTCGAAGGCGAAGGAGTGAAACATGGTCCAGACGTCATGCTGGTCGAAGTGGAACCAGGGGGCGGTCGCTTCGAAGAGGCGGGTCACGTTGCGCTGCGTCACCGTCACGCCTTTGGGCTTGCCGGTGGAGCCGGAGGTGTAGATAACGTAGGCGAAGCTGTCGAGCGTGGCGGCGCAGGGCGGCGCGGAAACGGTCATCAGACAGGCGAGAACGTCCTCGATGATGAGGACGGGCGTCTGTGTGCCTGCGAAGTCAGCCAGGTGTGCGCGGTCGGTGAGGACCGCGATGGGCTTCGCATCGTCCAGCACCTCGCGGATGCGCAGCGATGGCGTCTTGGGATCGATGGGGAGATATGCCGAGCCAGAACGGATGACGCCGAGCATGGCGGCGACCATTGTGGGGGTGCGTTCAGTAAGGATGGCGACGAGGGACTCGGGTTGTGCATGATGAAGCGCAAGTGCAGACGCAACAACTTCTGCCTGTGCGGCGAGCGTGCGATAGCTTATGGCCATCCCATCGAGCGTCACGGCGGTGCGGTCCGCGTGCTGCTCCGCGACACGGGCGAAGCGCTCCCACAGCGTTCCGCCGAGCGGAGACGCAGTGATGCGGCCGGAGGACACCTCCGTTGAGGGCGTCGCGGGATGGGCGGTCGTCGCGATCATGAACGTTCTTTCATGAGTCTCCGAGAGGGGCGCGGCAGGTGGCGATACTTCCATCGGTCCGTGGCGTCCCTCCAAAGCGTCAGGCGTAGTGCCGCAGGCCGAATCCAAAAGCCAGCAGTGCGAGGAACAGCAGCGTCAACAGAAGGTCCTGCCGGAGCGGCCGCACGCCTTCGCGCTGGGCTCCGAACTGGGTGACGACATAGAGTGGAAGGTCTCCGGCAGCGACAGCGACGACTGCGCCGGGCAGGCCAAAGAATCTGAAACCAAGCGGAATACCGATCAGCATCGCCGCACAGTAAAGAGCGTTGCCCACCGCGTTATAGGTGGACTTGCCAAGCGAGAAGAGCACCGGCTGCGTGGTGGTGTAGAGCAGCGTGTGCCAGAGGCCGGCGGCCAGCACTGGGATCATCCAGGATCCCTCGTGGTAACGCGCTGGGTAGAACTTGAGGATCAGCAGGTTGCCCCAGACGATCATTGCAGCGAGCATCACGGCGCCCCCGCACAGGGCGTAGCCGCGGTAGCGCAGGAAGCGCGCGCGGAAGTCCTGCTGCGGAAGATGCATAAGCTTGGCGACGAAAGGGAAACCGACTCGTTGCGAGAAGGCATTGATGATGGAGCGCGGAACGTCGGAGATCTGGAAGGCGATGCCATAGATGCCCAGTGTGGTCAACGAGATCATGCGGCCGAGCAAGAGGCGGTCGGCCTGCGAGGCGAAGAAGTAGAAGGCAGTACCGAGCACGATCCACTTTCCGAAGTGGACGATGTCCTTCAGGCTTTGACGGTCCAGCGACCAGCGGTTGCGCAGACCGGGGGTGACGGCCGGGATGTGGCTGAGCACCAGGCGATAGACGCCGGAGACGAGGTTTCCTGCGACCAGCGCCCACACCGATGGCCAGCGGTAGGCCCAGGCGACGGTGACGATTAGCGCCAGGATCTGGGTGGAGAAATCGATGGCGAAGAGCCGGCGGACACCCATATGGCGCGAGAGCGTGAGAAAACCCGTGCTGTTGAAGCCTCCGATGACGCAGCTGAGCGCGAGTACGGCGAGGACGCGGGTGAGCTTTGGGTCGCGGTACCAATGGGCCGCAGGGGCGGCAATGGCCATCGCGATGAACCACAGCGCGATACCGCGAATGGCCTGCAGCGTCCAGGCAGTGTTCAGGAAGCGTGTGTCGTCGCCGCGAATGCTCTGGATGATGCTGGGGCCGAGGCCGAGGTCGGAGAGGAGCGAGATGCCGACGATGATGGTCGAGACGAGGGCCATTTCGCCGAAGGCCGCCGGCACGAGCAGGCGAACCAGCACCAGGCTGTTGACCACGCGCAGGCCCTGCGCCGCGCCGTAGGAGATGACGGTCCAGGTCGCGGCCTTGACGGCGGAAGATTCGAGGATCGAGAGGATGGAGGCCTGGGACTCGCCCGGAGGTGGATCGGGCGCAGGGGGCAGTCCCTCGACCAGAACCTCCGGCTCCATCACCGAGGGTGCTTCGAGAATGACGGTGCCGTCTTCCAGCGCGCTTTCCATAGCCTGCCTAGTTGTCCTTTGGATCTAGCTACCTCTTCGTTGGCTCGGAGACGGGAGGGCTTGCCTTCGCGGCTCGTCCGGAAGGTCTGGCCGCAGTAGAAGATCGTTCTCGCAAGCATCGCCTGTTCCCCTGGCGAAAGGGATAGCCACTTCGTGGTATGCAGGCGAGGGGCGCTGCCCCTCTGGTAACTGGCCGATCGGTGACTCGTGGAGCTGACGGTGGAGGGCTTTACCGCGTGCGAGGCGCCGGCCAGCGCTCGACGCGGACTTCCGGAAGCTGGCTCTGGCCGGGCGTCAGCAGCGCGGAGGACCGATTACGGAGGGTTTGGTCGAAGAACGCTAGCAGGATCGCCCGCAGAACCTGCTGGCTGCGCTCTGGGGCGATCGGGCCGGTGTTCTTCCCGTTTTCGAGCGGCTGGAGGATGGGCTGGTCCGTGAAGTCGGCGTGTTGGGTGCCCGCGACGAAGAGACGCAGGCCTCCGAAGCGTTGGAGGCTCTCTCGGGTGAGCCGGAAGTCTTCGCGATCCATCTTGTCTTCGGGATTCGCGACTCCCCCAGGTGTGGGCAGAGTCTGGAGGTCGAGCTCGCGTTCGCGGCTTACGTCCTCGTAGACGATCATCACCTGCTGCGCCGCAGTGCGTTGATCGAGACCGGCGAAGGTCCAGCCGTCGAGGTTTACCGCCGCGACGATGCGCGGATCGAGACCACAGAGCCGCAGAGCGGCGGCTCCGCCGAAGGAATGTCCCCAGGCTCCGACGTGTTGCGTATCGAGACGATGGTGCAGTGCGTCATGGGGATCGTTGTTGAGCCTATCAAGTTGATCTAGCGCAGCACGCATGTCCGTGGCCCATACGTCGAGTTGCTGATTCCAGTAATCCATCTGCTGCTGGGCGGTGGCGGTGACGCCGTGCGGACCCTGCAGCTGCTGGGAACCATAGATCACCGTGCCATCGGCGAGCTCCATCCGCTCGGCGTTCAGCGGGTGGTCGACCGCGGCGATCACGTAGCCATGGCTGGCGAGCTCCTCGAAGGCGATGGTGTTCTGGGTGCGTTCGCCGCGCCACCTCGGGCTATAGAGCAGCACGCGAAGAGGCTCGCGGGCTACGGCGGCGGGGGCGTTCCAGCGTGAATGGGTGGGAACCGCGGCCTGGTAGACGTCCCGCCATGTGGTCTCCTTCAGGCGACGAGCGTTCGCGACAGGAGCGTTCGAGGGTACTGCCGGGTACCAGAGCTGGACGACGAGCGGGCGGGTCGAGTGAGGATCAGGCGATCCATCCAAGGCGCGGCCTGATTCGCTGAGATAGAGAATCCTAGTGCCGACGGCGTAGGAGCCAGTGGGTTCGGGCAGGCGGAACCGATGCGCGGCGTAAGCCAGCGACCCCGCTCCAAGGAGCAGGAGTGCGGCTAACGCTCCGAGGGGAAGGATCACTCGCAAGGCTCGGCCTCCGGCTCCGCGCTCAGTTGGGCAGCGGAGTCGTCCGCTCCAGCAGTACCACGTTGCCCTTGAGGTAGTCGATCTTCCAGTGCGAGGTGCGTTCGAGGAGATAGACGAGCGGAGCATCCTGCTCGAAGAGCACATAGCGGATTTTCTGCTGATCGAGCAGCTTCTCGGTGTTCTTGAGGCGAACGATGTCGAGGTAGTCCTTGAAGGTTCCGTTGTACTCGAAGATATCGACGCGCGAATCGATGAAGTCGGGCATGTCACGCAGGTTCCAGATCATGTAGCCGCCCCAGAGGAAGTCGTTGAAGACACGACCCTGCAGGTTCATCGCGCGCAGGTCGGCGACGGCATCGACGGGGAAGAGTGGCATTGTCTTCTGGGAGTCGACGTCCTTGACGAGCATGGACTGCTTGACGGCCATGATGGTCAGCACGGCCATGGCTGCGAAGTTCAGCAGCGGCTTGGGGCGATAGTTCTCACCTCGCTTGACAGGAGGGAAGCGCATGGCAAACGCGGGCGCCGCAGTGATGGCGAACATGTAGAGGAAGCGCGAGTGACTGAGCGCGGAGTAGAGGCCGGCGCCGACGAAGGCGAGGTCGTGCAGCTCCCACTCGCGCTGCTTGTAGATCTGCCAAATGATAGCGATGGCAAGCAGCACAAGGAGGATCTCGCCGCGCACGGTGTGTACGTCGGTGGGTTTCCACTCTTCCACGTTCTCGATGTTGAGCTTCTGGTGGAAGGCGAGGTTGAAGGGATAGGCAACCAGCTTCCAGCCGTACGGGTTCACGAAGAGCGCGGCGACGCTGGTGAGGATTGCGCCGATCATCGTGGTGCGGGTTCTCGAGTCCATGCCGCGACTGGAGATGGCTCCCCAACGAAACGGGAAGGCCGCAGTAAGGAAGAAGATTCCGAGCAGCGCGATGCCGATCAGCCACGAGCCATGCGTGTTGACCCAGACGATATAGAGCGGAGGTAGCAGCCACGCCATGGCAGGCCGCGGCTTCTCCTTGTCGTAGATGCACTCGAGCAGGTACATCTCCACGATGAGGCACATCCAGCCAAAGAGGAGTGTGCGCGGACCGTACGACACGCTGGACAGAAGCATGCCCGCAAGCGTCACGACGAAGGAGCCGACTGCGCTCTTCGAGCGGCGATAGCTGACGACGTAGATGCCGACCGTGACGAGTGCGATCGCGACGGCGTTGACGAACCACACGCCCTTGCCGCCGGCGATCTGCCAGCCCCAGTAAAAGGGCAGTTCGGCGATCCACTCATGGTTCATCCACGCGGCATGGAGCGCGGTGGAGGAATAGATGTCCTGGGTGATGAAGCGGTGGGTCTGGAGCAGGATCTGGGCGTTGCGCAGGTGCCACCAGATGTCGGGATCGCTCATGGAACGCGGTGTGACGATGAAGACCAGCGCAGCGAGAGCGTAGCCCATCGTTACGGGCAGGCTCAGGAGCCGGTCCTTCACACTGCGTTCATCCTGGGTCGCCATCCCCCGAAGAATAGCCGAGGCAGCGCCTCGCCCGCGCACGAAAGCAGTACAGGTTACCTACCTTCGAACGGCCCTTTGGTGCAATGAGGGACACTACGTAAGTTACATCGAAGGACTGTACAACCCCTCCTGCAGCGCCGATAGAGAGGTGCAAAGCCGCGCCGCTATTGATGAGCCACGAGTTCCTGCCGGCTGGAAGCGCTTGATTCTGCGAATTGTCGACACCGATATCCAACGAACGGGTCAGGGGGTTGTCCCCGGTACGTACCATTACCAGGGTGCCCGATAGACCATTCAGGTGATTGAGGTCCTCTGCTGTGGCGGCTAACGTTGCAACAGATCGAGGGAGTTGCAGAGTTCACCCGAGTGCCCCCACTCACTCCGCAGGCTTCTCCGATCAATTCGAAATTTCAGGAGAAGTCACATGTCGTTCATCAAGAATCTGCTGCAGGAAGAGTCCGGTCAGGATCTCATCGAGTACGCTCTGGTTGCCGGCCTCATCGGCCTCGCTGCCGTCGCCGCCATGTCCACCCTCGCCACCAAGATCAGCACCGCATTCAACACAGTTGGAAGCCAGCTCACCAGCGCTGTCTAGTTCGTCACCCTCGGTTGCTTCTCCTTGCGGCGGGTGGCTCCAAAGCCACCCGCCGTTCAACCCTCAACGCGTCTCTCAATACACGAGAGGCAAACCGGAAAACCTGTAGCACACGACAGCCTGAACGCAGTGGCATCGGTGCCAGGACCTCCGCGGCCCCCACGATCGCAAGACTGGCGAGGATCGCAAAGGCGCCAGAGGCCAGGCCGCAATGCGGCCCGATGCTTGAACCGGTTCGAAGAGGCCGGTTGTCGTGCGGACGCCTGACGACGGATGCCTTTGCCCAGAGGAGTGTGCTGCAATGAACTTTCGGCGAATGGCGACGGCCCTCTTAATTGGCCTGCTCATCTCAGGCACCTGTACCTACCTGCTGAGCCGCGCGCTCAGGGCGCGCTCGACGGCGAAGGCTCCCGAACTCAGCTACGTCGCTCCGCTACGGCCCCTGGCCGCGGGCGAGATTATCAAGGCGGACAGCCTGGAGATGGTCACCTGGCCGGCCAGCCAGCCGATTCCCGATGGGTATGCGAAGCCGGATGCACTCATCGGCCGCGGTTTGCTTTATCCCATCGACAAAGGGCAACCGATTACTGAAAGATTTCTCTCCGCGACTGGCGCAGGCGCTGGTCTTGCGGGCAAGATCCCGGATGGCATGCGCGCTGTGGCGCTGCGTTCGGATGACATCGTCGGCGTGGCCGGCTTCCTGATGCCGGGCTCGCATGTGGATGTGCTCGCCTCGCTGCAGGTGAAGAGCAAGGAAGAGTCGGTCCCTGTCACGGTCACTATTCTGCAGAATGCCGAAGTCGTCACCACGGGTCACCAGATTCAACCCGACCCGGAGGGCAAGCCTGCGACCGTCAACGTGGTCACGCTTCTGCTCAAGCCCGACGATGCTGAGCGTGCGGTCTTTGCGAGTCAGCAGGGTCCGATCCATTTTGTGCTGCGCAGCGGCACCGACAAGGTGCAGGCTGAAGTCGGGCCCCCGATGCAGCTGGGCCTGCTGGTCGGCGGCATGAAGGCGGACCTCTCCGGGAATGCCTCGTCCGCGCCGGGGCCTCGTCCTCGTCCCACGCCCGTCCGTGTTGTCGATCCTCCCGCGTCCATCAGTGTCGAAACAGTCAGTGGCGATAAGTCGACCACAGACACCTTCAAGGTACCGACGCGATGAAGATTGTCACCTCCCATTTTGTCTGCGGCGCAGCGGCGCTCTGCCTGTCGGTTGCCGTTGTTGCGCAGCAGCCTGCAAAGCCCGTGCTACTTGCCATGGCGCCCAGGGCTGCGACGCCTGCCGCACCGGCTACGCCGGTAACAGCGCTTGTCCCTTTACCGATGGCGGTGCACGCCGCATCCAGCACGGACACGTTGCATGTGCTGGTGGGCCAGTCGCTGATGCTGCATGACGTCAATCCGCTGCGTCGCATCTACGTGGGCAATCCGGCCATCCTGCAGACGTACACCTCGGGGCCGCAAGAGGTGGTGCTTACAGCAAAAGCTGCCGGCGTCAGTACCCTCGTAGTATGGGACACGGCGGACCACTCGACGATGTATACCGTCCATGCGGATGTGGACACCTCCGGTCTAAGTGCCTCTCTGCGCTCCGCGTATCCAAACGACATCATTACCTCTACCGCAAGCGAAGACCACGTCACGCTTACAGGCACCGTTCCAACGCCGGAGATCGCCGAAGGCGCGGTGAAGCTAGCTGGGATGTACGGCAAGGACGTCGTGAACTCGATCAGAGTGGTGCCGGCGCACGGCAAGCAGGTGCAGCTGAAGCTCACGGTGGCGGAGGTCGACCGCTCCAAGCTTGTCCAGTTCGGCATCAACATCTCACGGGCCTTCGGCAGTAATGTCGGCTCGGTGACGACAGGTCAATATCCGTCGTCGATCACCGCGACTGGAACAGGCGCCAGCACCTCGGCGACGGCTACGGCCAGCAACGCGCTGAACTTCTTCTTTTACAATTTCGAGCACGGCTTTGGCCTTACCGTGGCGGATCTTGAGACGGCGAATCTGCTTCAAATCCTCGCCGAGCCGACGTTGACGACGCTGAGCGGCAAGACGGCGCGCTTCCTCTCCGGTGGTGAATTTCCTGTCCCTATCGTGCAGGGGGGCACCGGCAACTCAACGGCAGTGTCTGTTGTGTTCAAGCAATATGGCGTGAAGGTGGAATTCCTGCCTGTCGTCAACGAGGATGGAACGATTCATCTGGTGGTGACACCGGAGGTCAGCACGCTGGACTATGCGAATGCGGTGAGCATCTCCGGCTTTACCATTCCGGCACTGTCCACCCGCCGATCCGAAACGGAGATCGAGCTGCGCAGCGGACAAAGCTTTATGCTGTCGGGGCTGCTGAATCACACCACGACGGATGTTCTTTCCAAAGTGCCAGGCGCTGGCGACGTTCCTATCATCGGCCATGTCTTCAAGAGCAAGAGCTTGACGAAAGGCGTCAGCGAGCTCGTGATCCTGTGCACGGCCTCGGTGGTCGATCCGCTGCACGATGCGCCAGAAACAACGATACCGAAGATGCCTGTCCCCCCTCTCGATGAGAAGAAGTTCGACAAGAACGTCGACAATGCCGAGAAGACGTATCCGACAAACCACTAACTGATAGTGGTGTGAACCAATAGAAGTGAGCACAATGCCGACCGAGACACAAAAAACGGAGACCACCCAGGCTGTCTTCAGCGTCTGCGCGACTCCAGACGTCGCGACTGCATCCTCAGCGGCGACGCAGAGCGTCAATGGCGCGGAATTTGTGGGTGAGTTTCAGGAGTACATTACCGGGGACAAGCGTCCGCAGTTTCCCGGTGTGATCAATAACTCCGAGAGCGTTGTGGCGCTGATTGACTGCGATCGCAACCCCGAAGCCGCGTTGGAGACGATCGACCGCCTGCGCAGCATCTTCCAGCAGAGAGTCTCGCTTGTGGCCATCGCTACGAAGACCGAGACGGATTTTCTGCTGCGCGCGATGCGAGCTGGCTGCGATGACTTCCTCTCCAAACCGCTCGACCGGCCCGCCTTTACCTCCGCGCTCAACCGCTTCCAGCGCGCTCGACAGACAGCGTCCCAGGTTTTGCCCGGCAAGGGAAGGGTGCTCTCGTTCTTCGGCGTGAAGGGCGGAGTCGGCACCACGACGCTGGCGGTGCACCTCGCGATTCACCTTGTGAAGAAGCACCAGAAGAAGGTGCTGCTGATCGACTACAAACACGAACTGGGACATATTGCGCTGCATCTCGGCATCAAAGAGAGTGCGTACTACTTCGATGAGCTGGTACGTAATGTCGATCGCCTTGACACCGATCTCCTCGAGAGCTTCGTCACGCGGCATCCGAGCGGGCTTGAGGTCATCCCATCGCCCGATGTGGTGGCTCCGCCACGCGATGTTCCTGCGGACTCCATCGCACGAATCATGGAGGAGCTGCGCCGGCGTTATGACTTCGTTCTGATCGATACCTCGATGCAGTACACCAGCATTACGCACGCGATGATGAGTTCGAGCGATCAGGTAGTGCTCATCGCCACGCCCGACGTCGCCGCGCTGCGGGACCTCGTCCGGCGTGTGGAACACTACGCGCTCATCGATGGCTTTACGGACAAGCTGAACGTCGTCATCAATCGCTCGACCTCCGATGATGCCGTTAGCCAGCAGGACATCGAGAAGACGATTCACTTTCCCATCTATCTGGCGGTGCCGAACAATTATGCCGAGCTGATGCGCGCCATAAATGCCGGCGAACCGGTCGTACCCGCACAGCGCGGGACCTTCAGCAGTGCGTTTCAGACATGGGCCAACCGGTTGACCTCCGACGGCTCCCAGTCGATACAGGCCCCTGAACCCCTCAAGAAGCGTTCCTTCTTGTTCGGGTTCTAGCCGGAAAGGAACTCTTTCATGGCCGATCAAACTCTTGTAATGACTGGGCCACCGCGTGCGCAGGCAGCGGTAGTGGAGATTCGCAGCAGCCTGCACCTTGCCGACTCGGCGCGCTATCAGCTCAAAACGGACGTACACCATGAGCTGATCAAGCGTGTCGACCTCGAGGAGCTGGCCGGTCTGCAGAACGATCCTTCCGGCCGCTCGAAGCTGCTGGCAACGATCTCGCAGCTCGTGGCCGAGCAGAACATTCCGCTCACCGCAGCCGACCGCGACTCCATCTCGAAGGAAGTGATGGATGAGGTCTTCGGCCTCGGCCCGCTGGAGCCTCTGCTTCACGACCACACCATCTCCGATATCCTGGTCAACACGTACAAGACGGTATACATCGAGCGGCGCGGCCAGCTGGAAGAGACCAACATCTGCTTCCGCGACAACGCACATCTGATGCACATCATCGACAAGATTGTCTCCGCCGTCGGACGCCGCATCGACGAATCGTCACCGATGGTCGATGCCCGCCTGCTCGACGGCTCGCGTGTGAACATCGTCATTCCGCCATTGGCCATCGATGGCCCGCTGATGTCGATCCGGCGCTTCGGTGCAACGCCGCTCGCTGCCGAAGACCTTCTTGCGAAGAAGGCCATGACACCCGGCATGATGGAGTTGCTAAAGGCTGCGGTAAAGTGCCGTCTCAATATCGTCGTCTCGGGTGGTACCGGCGCCGGTAAAACAACTCTGCTCAATGTTCTCTCCGGCTTCATCTCGCCGGATGAACGCATCGTCACCATCGAGGACTCGGCCGAACTGCAGATCAAGCAGAGGCATGTGGGCCGGCTCGAATGCCGTCCCCCGAACCTCGAGGGCAAGGGCGCGATTCGCCAGCGTGAGCTCGTGATCAATGCGCTTCGTATGCGTCCCGACCGCATCATCCTCGGCGAAATCCGCGGTGAAGAGTGCCTGGACATGCTGCAGGCGATGAACACGGGTCATGACGGCTCCATCACCACCATCCACGCGAACACACCGCGCGACGCGATCTCCCGTATGGAGACCATGACGATGATGGGCAACATCGCGCTTCCGGAGAAGGCCATCAAGGCGCAGATCGCCTCGGCCGTTCACCTCATCGTGCAAGCCTCGCGCATGAGCGATGGAACGCGCCGCATCACGCACATCTCGGAGATCACCGGGGCTACCAGTGAGATTGTTAGCATGCAGGACCTGTTCCTCTTCGAGAAGCGTGGCCTCGACGCCAATGGCCGCGTGAAGGGACGCTTCGTCGCAACGGGCGTGGTGCCGAGCTTCGACGAGAAGCTGAAGGCCGCTGGCATTCCTTTCTCGCTCAGCATGCTGAACGAGGTGGTTGAGGTCTAGCGTATGGTTCTTCTCCTTGTCGCCTTCGCGATCTCGTTTCTCACCAGCGTAGCTCTGGTGCTCTTTGTCTCCGCGCCTGCGAACCAGCAGCGCGCTGTGCAGGAGCGCCTGGTTGTGTTGCAGAACACGACCTACGAGGCGCCTGAGAACGAGCGGCTGCACCTGGCCGACAAGGAGCCGCGGCGTAAGTTCTCCGGCCGCATCACGGAGCGGTTCAAGAGTTATCACTTCGCCGAAAACCTCGAGCTGCTGATCATGTACTCAGGATCGAAGCAGTCAGTAGGCTCCATCATCATGATGAGCGTTGGCGTGGCCGCCGTTGCGGGCTTCATCGTGAACTGGTTTGATGGTCCAGCATTCCTCGTCGCGGGCATCTCGCTGCTGGGTACCAGCTTTCCGTACTTCTTCCTTCGCTTCAAGAAAGGAAGCCGCCTGAAGAAGTTTGAGGCCGCATTGCCGGATGCCATCGATCTGATGGCGCGCGCGCTACGTGCCGGTCACTCCGTCGCCTCGTCGATCGAAATCATCTCCGAGCAGACGCCGCAACCTCTTTCGGCGGAGTTCGCACTCTGCTTCCAGCAGCAGAAGTTTGGTATTCCCTTCCGTGACGCGATCACCGCGATGGGGCAGCGCGTTCCATCGCAGGACCTGCACTTCCTTATCACCGCGGTGCTGGTGCAGAAGGAGACCGGCGGCGACCTTACCGAGATCCTCGACCGCACGACGCATGTCATTCGCGAGCGGGGCCGCATCCAGGGCGAGATCCGAACTTATACCGCGCAAGGCAGGCTTACCGGCTGGATTCTTTCCGCGCTCCCGGTGGGAATGCTGGGTCTCACGAACATCATTACGCCGGGTTACTCCAGCGTGCTCTTCCACGATCCATTGGGTCAGATGCTGCTTGGCGCGGGTGCCGTCTTCATCTTGCTCGGAGCATTCATCATCTCCAAGATCGTCGATATCAAGGTGTAATCCGCTATGGATATATTGCTGTACATCATGATGACGATCACCGGGGTGTGCATCGTCGGCATCATCGCCGCGGTGATGATGCAACGCGCTGCGCGCACGATCAGCGAGCGCGCCCTTGCGGTGATGCAAGGCATGGACGTGACCGCGCCGACGTTGAAGCAGCAGCGGTCCAAGGAACTCCAGGACAAGTTCTTTCAGCAGTTCCGCAAGATTCGCTCGCGGCTCGGCATGCAGGAAAACCAGCAGCTGCTGGACCGGTTCCTCTCCGCGGGCCTGAACACTTCGCGCTATGTCGATATCTACGTCGCGGCGCGGGTGCTCGGGCCGATCATCGCGCTGATCGCTGCGAGCTTCTGTCCCTGGAAAAGAATCTTCCTGATGACGACCGGAGCGGGGATCGCCTATCTCGCTCCTGACATCATCCTGACACGTATGGTGAAGGCAAGGCGCGAGCGCATTCGCTTGGCGATTCCCGATGCAGTCGACCTCCTGGTCATCTGCGTGGATGCGGGGCTTGGTCTGGATCAGGCCATGCTCCGTTGCGGTCATGAGCTCGGCAAGTCACACCCGGACATTCAGCAGGAGTTCCTGCGTATCAATCGCGAGCAGCGTGCAGGCAAGCAGCGTATCGATGCGTGGGCATCGATGGCGAAGCGCAACCAACTTCCCGAGCTCGACGCCTTCGTCAACATGCTGATGCAGACCGAACGCTTCGGTACACCGATCGCGCGAGCGCTCTCGCAGTTCGGTGACGGCATTCGCCAGAAGCGTCGTCAGCGTGCTGAAGAACTGGCAGCAAAGACGACTGTGAAGATCATCTTCCCGCTCGTGCTTTGCATCTTCCCGAGTCTCTTCATCGTGCTGCTCGGGCCTCCGGGCATCAGCATCATGCGATCGATGGGTGGCGGGCAGTAGCTCGTCCTCAGCAGTGGGTACGCAGTCGTAGAGCGTACGCCGGGATCGGCGGAAGTTCTGCGTCCGCTCCCTTCGGCAGCGTGACATGCAGGCCGAACTCATCCTGGTGGAACTCTACGGGCGAGAGGCTGCCGATCAGCTCGATGCGACACACAGGCGCATCCAGATAAGGATTGCCGCGAAAGAGTACCCGCATCGTCGTTGCTCCATCCGCCGGCCAGCCCATCAACAGCGCATAGGTCACACCTCCATCTTTTGATTGCGTGTAGCGCACGTCGGCCGGCGTATAGGCCTGGATGTCGTGGTTCTTCTCCGTGGAATTCTTGGGCGCCGTGGTTGGTCCTTCCCCGAAGACAGAGAATGGCCGCGTCGCGTAGATCGCTTCCCCATTTACGTGGAGCCAGCCTCCCATTTCGAGCAGCACCGTCTTCGCCTGTTCCGGGATCGTGCCATCAGCCTTCGGGCCAACATTGAGCAGCAGGTTGCCATTCTTTGCCACGGTATCGATGAGCTGCTGGACCAAGGAAGCCGCGCTGCGGTATTCATCGTTCTCGGCATAGCCCCAGGAGTGCACGGAGACCGAGGTATCCGTCTGCCACGGGAGCAGGCGCAACGTGTCGAGCTTGCCGCGTTCGATGTCGAGCGTCGCTATATTCGCAGGCATCGACTCCTCCTTGTAGGTCAGCACGGGCTTCACGCCGGACTCGGCCGATCGGTTGTAGAAGTACGCCGCGAACTGCTGCAGTTCGGGCTTGAACGCGGGTTGGCCGATCCACCAGTCGAAGTACATCAGCTCGGGATGATAACGGTCGACCACCTCGGTGGTCTGTGCGAGCCATTGATCGAGGAAGCGTTGATCGGGCGGCGTCCACTGCTCGAGATGGCTCGCGTTTGGCTCATGCGTCCAGTCGATGGGCTTGCCCGCGCTGGGGAACTTCATCGCGGCGGCCGGGCCATAGAGCAGGTCCGTAGTTGATGTTCGAGCTTTCACGTCGGAGTCCACCGCATTGCCGACGCCGTACCACCACCAGTGTTCGGCGGTGTGCATGGAGAGTCCAAAGTGCAGGCCCTTCTCCCGGGCAGCTGCTGCAAGCTCGCCGGTGGTGTCGCGCTTCGGCCCCATCTGCGCCACGTTGTACGGCGTCATCTGCGACTCATACATGGCGAAGCCGTCGCAATGTTCCGCCACGGGGACCACGTAGCGAGCACCCGCCTGGGCGAAGAGATCGATCCACTCTTTGGCGTCAAAGTGTTCCGCTTTGAATAGGGGGATAAAGTCCTTGTAACCGAAGCTGGTCAGCGGGCCATAGGTTTTGATCTGGTGATCGTGCGCGGGATTGTTTTCGATATACATGTTGCGCGAGTACCACTCGTTTCCGAATGCCGGAACGGCATACACGCCCCAGTGCAGGAAGATGCCAAACTTCGCGTCGCGAAACCACTCGGGCGTGCGATACGCGGATAGCGAGTTCCACGACGCATGAAACTGCACGTTGTGATTGGCAACATTCGTTTCAGCCCGCACCTGTGCGGTCTGGCGTGCGATGTTGCGTTGATACACGCTATCCCGCGCGGGTGTCGCATCTTGCGCAGCCGCGCAGATGGAGAGCGCGCTGAAGGAGAGCAGAGCAACCAGCTTCATGGCGTCACCATAGCAGAGGCATCGCTGCTCTGTTAGCTTGAGTAGCGGCGAGCTGGAGTAATACGGAGGTTTCATGATGTTGACGAGGCCGGCGACGGCGATTCTCGTTATGCTCGCTGTGCTGAATGCCGGCGCGCAACAGCCGGCGAAGAGCCGCAGGGCAGGATTGGGGGATGCTCACTGGATTGCTGCGCCGTTCTCCACGCAGCGGGATGGTGCGGAGCAGGATGGCAGCCGCCCAATGCCGATCTTCCGGCGGGAGTTGACGCTGCGTGAGCAGCCGCTGAAGGCCACGCTACGCATTGTCGGCCTCGGCCAGTGGGATGCATGGATTGCCGATGCCCACGAGGCGCTCCCCGTCGCCCCCGCAGGACTGCATGGAGCGTGGACGGACTATCGCAAGACCGTCACCTACGACACGCTGGACGTGACGCGCCTTGTGCATCGCGGAGCCAACGTGCTCTCTGTGATGCTGGGCAATGGCATGTACAACGTGCAGAAGACCACGCTAATAGGGGCTCGCAAGGGGACACGATATACGAAGTTCGCGGGCAGCTTTGGCGCGCCGGAGCTGATTGCATCGCTCGAGCTGAAATACGCGGGTGGCCGCACTGAAATCATCGACAGCGACGCGCAGTGGAAATCTGCGCCTGGTCCGTTGCTGTTCGATTCCGCCTATGGCGGTGAAGATTTCGATGCGCGACGCAACGATCCGAGATGGAAACTTGCCGGCTTCGACGATCATGCGTGGCAAGGTGTGGCCGTTGTGGAGGGTCCCGGCGGTGAGTTGATCCCTGCCATTGCTCCGCCTGTCGGTGTGCATGAGATTTATCAGCCGCTCAAGGTAACGACGCTGGCACCGGGCCGTGTTGTCTATGACCTCGGCCAGAACTTTGCAGGTATTGTTCGTATCCGCGCACATGGGCCTGCGGGATCAGTTCTGCGGTTGACTCCTGGCGAACTCCTGAATGCCGACGGAACCGTGAGCCAGGCAACCTTCCATGGACCGATGTGGTGGGCGTACACCCTGCGCGGCAGCGCGGACGAGGAGTGGCAGCCGCTCTTCGACTACATGGGCTTCCGCTATGTGCAGGCCGACTGGGTGAGTTCGCCATGGCCTTACGGTGATCCGATGGAGCCTCCAGAGGGCGCTGCGATCGTGTCGCTCGAAGGCGTCGCGGAGCACACGGATGCTCGCGAGGTAGGGAGCTTCGAGAGCTCGAGCGAGATGCTCAACCGCATCCATCGCCTCATCCTCGCGTCGATGCATAACAACGAAGTCAGCCTGATGACCGACTGTCCGCATCGCGAAAAGCTCGGCTGGCTGGAGCAATCGCATCTGCAGGCCGACGGCATGATGTTCAATAACGATTTGCAGAAACTGATGGCCGCGAATGACCGCAACATGGCCGACGCGCAGTGGGATGACGGCATCGTGCCGACGATTGCGCCTGAGTACACGCGGTTCGGCTCTAACTACGGCAGCTTCGATGACTCGCCGGAGTGGGGATCGGCGGCGATCCTAGAGCCATGGTGGACATACACCTTCTACGGCGATCGAACGCAGCTCGAGAAGGATTACCCGATGATGCAGCGGTACATCGCAGCGCTTGCGGGCAAGGCGAAGAATGGCATCGTGGAATATGGTCTCGGGGACTGGTACGACATCGGGCCGAAGCCGCCGGGGCTTGAGCAGCACACCACGCTGGGAGTTACCGCGACGCTGATGCTGGTGCAGGACGCTCAGACCATGCAACGTATCGCGGCGCTGCTGGATCACGCAAGCGATGCCGCGCATTATGCCGAGCTTGCCTCGAGGACGGTGGCTGCATTCAACGCGCGCTTCTGGGATCCTGCACACCAGTGGTACGACACGGGAGGCCAGACCGCGAACGCGATGCCTTTGGCGCTCGGCATCGTACCTGCGGAACGTCATCAGGCAGTGCTCGAGCACTTGATCGCGGACATCCATGCGCACGACGACCATACCAATGCCGGCGAAATCGGCTACCCGTACCTGTTGCGCGCGCTTGCGAAGGAGCATCGGGATGATGTGATCCTTGCGATGCTGATGCGCAAGGATCCGCCGAGCTATGGATCGCAGCTTGCGGCCGGCGCGACGGCATTGACGGAAGCGTGGGACGCGAACCCGCACTCCAGCCAGGATCACTTGATGCTTGGCGGGGCGGAGCAATGGCTCTATCGCCGGCTTGCGGGCATTGATTTCGATCGGTCCCGAGCGGATCCTGCGCAGCGCGTCACGGTGCGACCGGTTGCGCTCAGGGGGGTGGATTGGGTGCGGGCCGGATTCGACACGTCGCTGGGGCATGTCCAAAGTGACTGGAAGCGTGATGGAGCTCGAATGACCTACAGGGTCGAGGTGCCAAAGGGAACGTCGGCAACGATCGTGCTGCCAGCGGGAGCGCGATCGCAACGCTCGGGCGTCCACCCGATTGCGGCAGGAGATGAGGTGCGGTTCATAATCGGGCCAGGCACATGGACCTTCACGGCTCCTACGAACTGAGGCTTCGAGCGCTTACCACGGCTTCGAGCGAGCTACCGCGATGCCGCGCACCTCGTTCGGCCACTTGCCGGAGACCGCGCAATAGAAGTGATAGAGTGCACCCTCGTGAAAGATGACCGAGGGCTTGTGCGCGAAGGTCTCGTCGATGGTCCCAGGCGCTCCGGGTTCGATGAGCGGCTGTGCGACCTTGGTGAAATGGTATGGATCGGTACCAATGGCGATCAACTCCTTCGCTCGCCCCGGCCTGGTGTAGCCAAAGCCGAAGTAGTACATGCCAAATTGGCGGTCGCGTGTAACGACGTAGGGGTTCGAAGCGAACCTGCCGTCATCGCTGTTACGTGGTCCGTTGGGAAGGATGGGATTGTTCGCGTAGCGCGTCCAATGCACAAGATCGCGCGAGGTCGCGACACCGGTCTGTTCGTGCCACCCGCCGCCTTCACTCTTTGGCAGAGTGTCCGTCTTCGCGTTGTAGTAGAGGAAGAAGGTTCCATTCTGCGCGCGCAGCAGGTCGGGACGGTAGAGGCCACCGTGCTCCCAGGGCGCGCCGTCTTCTGGCTTCAGGATGGGCTCGCGGAGCTCCCAGTGCAACAAATCCGTCGATGTTGCGAGGCCGATCACGGCAGCGCCGGACTCATAGCCCGCACTGGGATACGCGTTCCATGCGGCGAGATACTTGCCGTTATGTTTCATGGCCTCGCCAGTTCCGTCGAGGCGCTTGTCGCGAAGGATGCTGCTGATCGCGAGGTTGTATTTCGTCCACTTTGATGCTGGATCGCGCGGACCTACGAGCGCGATTCGCTCCCAGTGCAGCAAATCCTTTGAGCGCGCGAGGCCGGTCTGATAGCCGGTTCCATCGAAGCCGATGTAGAGCATGTAGAAGACTCGATTCGCACGAAAGACGATAGGGTCATCGACCGCGATCTCGTCGAAGTCACCTTTGTGGCCTGTGCCACGCAGCAAAAGCTCAGGGTACTTATAGGGTGTGCGATAGGGCGCAGAAGGGTCGCTCGCACCCAAGGCGGTGCGGCCGATCGCGGCTGAGGCCGTGATGATCAGGCCATCGCGCAGCAGTGCGCGGCGAGTGCGTTGCCTCATGGAGCCTCCGAGACCAGGACGGCGACACCGTGCGCGGGAAGATGCAGCGCTGTGCTGCCGTCCGCCGTGGGATTGAGCGTGGCCTGCGTGAGCAGGTCGCGATAGTGGCCGTGCAGTGTCACCTCGCCGGGTTTCGCGGAATGATTGATGACGATGACGAGGCGGTGCGCTGGATCTCCGTCACGGACTCGTGTGTCGACCTCCATATTGGAGGGCAACACTCCCGCAACAAGGTCCTTGGCGCTGGAGGCATTCAGTGGCCGCAGCAGGATCTCGCTCAGCACAGCCTCATCAGGCAGCGTGCCTAGATAGGCGATGCTTCCGCCATCGACACTGCGCTCGAGCATCGCGGGCTGGTGGTCGAGCGGGCCGCCGGGGTCAATGTAGTACAGCGTAGGCTTAGCATCAGTAGTGAGCGGATGAAGCACCTCCGCCCAGATCTCGGCATGGCCTATGCCGTCGCCCGCCGACGTCCGCGCGAGACCGAGTTCATGATCGAGCGCATAGAACTGATCGACCTTCGCACCCAGCATATCGAGCAGAGGCCCAGGCTGCTCCTGCGGGTTCAACGCGTCAAAGTCATCCTTCATGCCGGCACGCGGTCCGAGGATGAGATGTCCTCCTGCGCTTACCCATGCGGAAAGCTTCTTCGCAAGCGGGGCATCGATAGCGTTGAGCGACGGTGCGACGAGAACCTTGTACTGCCCCAGCGGTGCGCGTGTTGGATCGATGATGTCGATCGCTTCGCCATGCGCGGAGGCCCAGCGCTCGAGTGGAGAGTAGAACTCCGTGAGGACCTTCTCCTGATCGTAGAGTCGCGACTGTAGTTGGAAGTCGATAGCCCAGCGCGAGTCGTATGTGTGTAGCAGGGCGATCTCTGCTTGTGGATGCGTGTCGGCAAGCGCGGCACGCACGTGCAGGAAGTCCGCTCCGAGTTGTGCGATCTCAGGATAGAGAGGCAGGGGCTCGCCATCCGGCCCAACGAGTGAGCCGTGGTATTGCTCCTGGCCGTTGAGCGCGGGCGCCCACTGCCAGTAGAGGATGGCATCCGCGCCGTGGCCGATGCCTTGCCACGCGACCGCACTGGTCTCTCCGGGATCGAGGGCGTTATTCAGCGGCGACCAGTTCACGAAGCCGGGCTGCGTCTCCAAGATCCAGAAGTTCTCGCGCTTCCAGCCGCGGGCGAAGTCGTCGAGCATAGCGTTCTTCGTGGCATCGAGATGACCGCTGCCGACGTAGTCGTCCCAGCTTGCGAGGTCGAGGTCTTCGTTGATCGCATAATGGTCCCAGTTGTCGGACCATGCGAGGCCGCCGATGTTGGTCGTGATGAACTGACGCGCGTCGATGAGTGGCCGAAGGGCATCGATCTGATTGCGCTGGAAGCTGCGCCAGGTTGCGGTGACGAAGTGCTTGTGCTCGAGCAGAAGCCCGGGATTGCCGCGCGTGGATTCCAGTGGGATTTGCGACCAGTCGCTGTAGGTTTGGGACCAGTAGGCGGTCGTCCAGCGCTCGTTCAGTCTGTCGAGTGTCTTGTAGCGGTCGCGCAGGAACTGTTGGAACATCGCGCGCGTCGCGGGATCGAAACTCTCATCGGTGAATTCGTTGCCGATCTGCCAGCCGATGACGTTGGGGTTGTGGCCGTAGCGGTGCGCCATCTCCGTGACGATGCGAGCGCAGAAGCGACGATAGAGTGGGCTCGCATAGTTGAACTGCCGCCGCATGCCGTGCTCGTCCCGCTTTCCGCTCGCGTCGAAGCGAAGTGTCTCGGGGTACTTCTGCGTGAGCCAGGCGGGCGGAGCGTCGGTGGGCGTACCGAGCACAACGAGGATGTGATGCTGCGCCGCCAACGCGATCGCGCGATCGAGCCAAGCAAAGTCATATCGGCCCTCCGCCGGCTCCATGGTGGACCAGGCGAACTCCCCGATACGCACCACGCTGAAGTGCGCCTGTTCCATCAGCGTTACGTCCTGTTGCCAGCGAGACTCGGGCCACTGCTCCGGGTACCAGGCTGCCCCTAGCAAGGGCGCATTCGGTGTGGTGTATGCGGCACGCTGTGCGAACGCTGCCGGCGCGAGGGAAGCCAGGGCCATCGCAAGGGCGAGTTGCCGTGTCGCAGTGCGGAATCGGGCGAGGGTAGCGGAGCGTCGCAAGAGGATGAGCCACGATGTGTTGTCGTCGGCAAGTCTAGGGTAAACGCACAGTGGGCGTGGCGGACTGAATCGGCGTTCCGCCATGCGGTGTCGCGCGAGCGCGTGGCAGGGTCGAGCCAGCAATTCCTCAGGATCGCGCAGATCCGTTGTTTACTCCGACCACATGGCCGCGATAGAAGTACGACACCTGATCGTTGCAGGAGACCGCACTCGTTGCAGATGCGCATGTCCGGCTCGCGGGACGAGGAGAGGATACACCCCGGATGAAACAGACTCTGGCCCTGATTCACACCAGCCCCACGCTCACCCCCATGTTCGCGGCCCTTTGCGCCGCAGAGATGCCCGACGTGCAGATCTTCCACATGGTCGACGAGAGCCTGATCAAGGAGACCGTGCGAGCCGGAAGGCTGCAGCGCAGCACGATGCGCCGGCTGCTGTGGCAAGTGGAGTCCGCTGTGGCAACAGGCGCAGACGCCGTGCTCGTCACCTGCTCGTCGATTGGCCCAGGTGTCGCGATCGCGCAACAGCTCTTCGACACGCCAGTGATCCGCATTGATGACGCAATGGCTGAGGAGGCCGTGCGGATGGGCAGTCGTATTGGCGTAGCGGCTACACTAAGCACAACGATGGCGCCTACGGTTGCGTTGCTGCGTGCTAAGGCCGCGGAGATCGACAAAGAGATCGAGATTGTGGAGGCCCTGGCGGTGGGTGCATTCGATGCGGTGATCGCTGGAGACGTCGAGACGCACGATCGCATCCTGTCGAACACGCTGCTGCAGGAGTTGCAGGATGTGGATCTCATCGTGCTCGCGCAGGCTTCCATGGCACGCGTCGTGAGGGCGCTTCCGGAAGGTGTATTGAAAGTCCCTGTGCTGGGCTCGCCGGAGCTGGCGGTCAAGCGTGCGCGAGGTGTACTGGCGCGCGCGCGGCAGGCTACGTCGGCCGAGGTCATGGCTTGACGAAGAGAAACAAGGTGCTCGCGTTCCTGTGTGCGCTGAGTGTCATCACCTTCATCGACCGGCTTGCCATCGCCGTGGCAGAGCCCGGTGTGCGTGCGGATCTCGGGCTTTCGCCTTTACAGTGGGGCTGGGTCCTGAGTGCGTACGTGTTGTCGAACGCATTGTTCGAGATTCCCTCGGGTGCCTTCGGTGACAGGCATGGGCAGCGTAGAGAACTCACGCGCATCGTGAGCTGGTGGTCAGTATTTACGGCTGCGACTGGTTGGTGTCGGAGCTTCTGGCAGATCGTAAGCTCGCGTTTTTTCTTCGGCGTGGGGGCGGCGGGTGCTTATCCGAATGCCGCAGGCGTCATCGCCCGCTGGTTTCCGCGGCAGGAGCATGCGCGTGCGCAGGGATTCGTCTGGGCGGCGAGTCGCCTTGGTGGAGCGCTCGCGCCGCTGGTGCTCGTGCCGATTGCGGAGGTGCTCGGATGGCGTGCCGTGTTTTGGGTGCTTGGCATCCTTGGCCTCGCCTGGGCTGTGGCGTGGTGGCTATGGTTTCGTACCGATCCTGCCGAGATGCCTGGCATCACCGAGCATGAGCTTGAGGTGATCCGTTCCGGTGGGGCGCATGTCAAGCGACACGGCGCCATCCCCTGGCGCACGCTGCTGCAGCTTCGCAACCTCAATCTGCTGGTCGTCGCATACTTCTGGTATGGCTGGGGTAGCTGGTTCTTCTTCGGCTGGTTTGCCACCTGGCTGGTGCGCGGCGCGCACTTCACGCCGGCGCAGATGGGTGTGTGGGCTTCGCTGCCGTTCTTCGTGGCGATGCTCGCGAACCTCGTAGGAGGCTTCATGAGTCGGCGTTTTGTGCTCCGCGTGGGAGCTGTGAGGACGTATCGCGCGATCACGTCGATGTGCCTGCTCTGTGGTGGTTTCCTGCTACTTGCCATGAGCTGGGCGAGCGGCCATGCGGCCATCGTGGTGCTGGCTACGCTGGCCTTTGGCGTGATGGATCTAATGCTGCCCTCCGCGTGGGCGATGTGCATGCGCCTGGGCGGCGACTATGGTGGCACTGCGACGGCGTTGATGAACACCGCGGGAAATCTTGGCGGTTGGGTCAGCGCTGTGCTCTTCGGCTACGTGGTGAAGGCGACAGGGAATTATGAGCTTCCCCTGCGCGGCATTGCGGCTGCTGTAATGCTCGCAGCCATGCTTTTTGCGTGCGTGGATGTCTCGCGGGGGATAAGCGCAGAAGCGGAGCAGAGTTAGTTGCCGCGAGCCTTCGCGAAGAAGTCGGACGCGCCGACTTGGCCGCCTTTGAGGATGAGCTCAAGCGGTCGAGCTTCAGCAGTTGTGCGGTGCGCGCGGCACAGTGGCGCTCCTGGATCGAGTGAGGCAACCCACGTTAGTGCGGAGATGCCGAGCTGCTGCACGGCATGCGAGCTGGTATCGCCACCGCAGAAGACGATGCGGCGAACCGCGGTGACAGCCAGTAAATCGTTCGCGAGTTGACCGAGTGCCGCTCCGAGAGCCGCGCCCGCAGCCTGGTCCGGCGAGTCGCCGGCTGCGGTATAGATCACCACATCGTGTTGCGCTCTGAGCTGACGCATTGCTTCGGAGATGACAGTGTGCCGATAGGCCTTCGCGCTGGGAGTGAGCCACTGCGTGGGCTCGATGCGGATGCCATGAAAGCCGTTCGCTAGCGACCACTCGATCTGCCGAGCTGTTGTCGCCGAGCATGACCCGCTAAGAACCAGTAGTGGCGATGTCGATGGAACGCTTATCCGGAGCGGAGGCTCCGGCGCAAGCCCCTCGGCACGCCACGCACATAGTAACGAGGCAGTGAGGCCTGAACTCGACGCGGAAAAGAGCGGATCGCGTTTCGCTTCGCTCCACAGCAGTTGTCCGATCGAAGCGAGGGACTCTAGATCCACGGTGTCGAAGAGAATCACGTGCAGGCCTCGATCCAATAGGGAATGCAAGGCCGCTTTGGCTTGCTCCGGCGAAGTGAGATCTTCGTGGCGGATGAGACCGATCCGCTCGCTCGTCTGCAGTGCGAGATGCTGAATGAGGTTGGGCTCTTGCATTGGCGTGACGGGGTGACGGCTCATCGGATGGCGGTCGATCCTATGGATCGTGCCATCCGGCCCGGCGGCGAAGAGCTTCCCGTCCATGAGGTACCGGCGCAGATGCGGCGCGCCGACCACGATGGGCACGAAGCGCGTGTTGAAGATACGGAGGCCTAGCTCAATCGCGCGGCCGATGTTGCCGATGTGCGGCGACGAGTCGAAGGTGGAGCAAACCTTGTAGTGTTTGACCGGCGCACTGAAGCCGCGGAACGCTTCAAAGATCTGCGGCAGATGCTCGCTCATCCACATTGGCGTCTGTGAGCGCGCGTCGCCAGCGATCCCAAACGCCCGCAGATCCGGGAAGCGTGCGAGCTGCTCGGTTGTGGGAGGGGCGAGGAATAGCGCTGCTGGAACGCCGTGCAAGGAGAGTTGCTCGAGCACGTCCGTCGAGCCCGTGAAGTCGTCGCCGTAGTAGGTGTAGAGCAGCGAGCCGTCGGTCATCGCTAAGCCCCGAACTTGATGAGCGCTTCTGCGAGTTCAGGATGGCTCGCAGCGTATGCCTCGAGCGCTGTGCCGCTGGTTGCAGCTTTCCACGCCTGCTGCAGGCTGCGAAGGCCGGCTGCAGGACCCATGGGATGGGCAAGAATGCCGCCGCCCGCAGCGAAGATGAGGTCCGTCGAGCCGAGCGCGGCGTAGGTGCCTGGTGCCTGTCGCGCTGACTGGCCGGACGAAAACACGGGCATGATTTCGCAGCCGGAATTTGGTGGGTCGAACATCGGCGTGAGGCATTCGCGCGCGGAGGCAATGACCAACTCGTCGCTCTCGCAGAACTTGTTCTGCAGGCCATTGACGTGAAGGTGATCGACACCCGCCAGCCTCCAGAGCTTCTGCGCAGCGACGAAGCTCATACCCAGCGCAGGTGAGCGGCTCATCATGCCCCATCCATTGCGATGTCCATGAATGACGAGCTGCGAGTGCTTGCGAAACGCGGTCATCGCAGGTAGGCCAACGGAGTGGATGCTGATCATGGCGCAACTTCCGCCTTCACGGAGAAGATGATCATGCCGAGCGAGCATTTCATCGAGCTCACCTGTGAGATTGGCGGCATACATGACTTTGCGGCCGGTTCGATCGAAGATCTCGCGCAGCACCGCGAGGATAGCCGAGGTGCGATCAGTGAAGGGACAAAGTGGGCCATCGGACTGAAGCTCATCGTCCTTAATGAAGTCGACGCCAGCCTCGGCTAGGACCCGCACCTGCTCTGCGGTTTGCTGCGGCCCCATGCCTACGCTTGGCTTGATGATCGTGCCAATGAGCGGACGGCCGTAGACGCCTGTGACCTTGCGCGTACCCGCTACACCGAACTGCGGTCCCTGATAACGCGAGAGGAAAGCTGGTGGCAATGTCAGATCGAGGAGCTTGAGCCCAGAGAAGGCGCGCAGCTCCGAGAGATTGCCCGCGACGGTTGCGAGCAGGTTCGGCAGCGAGGGTCCAATGTTGTGCAGCGGCCAAGAGAGCGTCACCTCGGCGGTCCGGCGGATGCCATCCCAGTTCTTCGGCGTGCCGCTGCCGGGCAAGCTCGGTGTGGCGGCATGCGGGCCTTCGACGATGCTCTCCACACGCGCGGCAAACTGTTCGCGCAACGCTTCGGTTTCACCCGGCACGCGGAGGAAGGTGCCGGTGGACTGCTCGCCAGCCATGGTCTCCGCCGCCTGCTCGAGCGGGAACGCCGTCTCGATGAAGTAGCGTGCGAAGAAGCGATCTGTCTTGCCTATGCTCATCTCTTGTTGTGCGTTCGGGGCTCAGGCCTTCGTGAAGTATGCCGTGTAGGTCTGGTTGACGATGCGATGGAGTGGCACGTACACCGTGCCGATGCCTCCAACCGTCTCGGTGAAAGTGTCGGCGCCGGAGGACTTCAGATTCGCAGGTAGCACGCGGCGGCCTGGTTGAGCCTGCTTTGCTCCTTCGATGGCCACGTACTGCACGGGACCACGCATGAGTGCAACCGTGTTGGGGTGTTGCTCGTCGACGGCTTCAGTACGGAAGTCCTGTGGTAGTTCAAGCTCGATCACATCCCCACTGCGCCATGTGCGCTTGATGCCTGCAAACGAGCCGGTGGATGCATTGAGCGGAGTGCTGCGGCCATTGATCTTCAGCGATGCCGGCCGGGAAAGCCATGCGGGCAACCGCAGATAGAGCGTGTACTCCGCAGCACGATCGGCCGTGAGTGTCATCGTGACGTGGTCGTTCGTGGGGAACTCGGTCTTCTGCTCGAGCTGGATCTTCGCCCCGCGCGCAATGAAGCGCGCGCGCGATGGAGTATACAGCGTGACGTAGTAGCCGTCGTCGGCAACGAAGCCCAGGTTCAACGGATAGTCCGCAACGGTCTGCACCAGCGTGCCGGAACAGCATGGCCACTTCTTCTGGTAGTAGACCTTTACCGCGCCAGGCGAGTAGGTCGAGTAATAGAAGTAATCGCCATCGGAATCGGGCGGTAGCGAGGCCAGGATGGTATTGAAGAGCACGCGCTCCAGGTAGTCGGCATGTGCGGTGGATGTTGGCCGCGCGCTGCGCATGAGGTAGCGGCTGAGCTTGGTCGCGGCATAAGAGCCACAGGGCGTCTCGAAGTGGTCCTGCGTCGTGGAGAGCGCGGCGAAGAGCTCGCCACGATGCGGTGTGATCAGCGTCTCGTTCGGCCCGTAGCCGCCGGAGGCGAAGGCCTGCGTGGTCGTCAACAGCGTGAAGGCGTGCTGCATTGCGTCGCGGTAGCGCGGGTCGCCGAGTTCCGCGTAGGCTCGACCTGCGGATGACAGAGCCATCACGTGCGAATACGCATGCTGGCCAGGGAAAGGATCTTCGCCGCGCGCCAGCGGGTCGAAGAGCTCGCGGTCCAGCAGGTAGCGTTGCGCGTAATCGCGGAAACGAGGATCCCCCGTGAGCCGAGCCGCAGCGAAAAGGTTCTCCGGCATGATGAAGGTCTCATCGTACGGAGGATTCTTCTTGCCGATGCGATCACGACCTTTGGCCGGCAGCAGCGATTGCGCTCCATCGAACACTCGCGTCAGCAGCGCACGGGCAGAGTTGTCGCCAGTGAGGATAGCTGCATCGACGAGTCCACAGATGTGCTTATCGAGGGTGTAGCAGACCCACAGGTTCGTCTGCGGCCGCAGGATGCTCTCATTCTTCGGGCCAAGCGTCTCGCCGAAGCCCGCGACCAGCGCCTGTGCCTTGTCTCGTGCCGCTGCATCGCCGGTGCTCGCGCTGATGCGGGCCAGGCCTGAGATGTACTGTCCCAGGGAATGGCCTGGCACGAAGCCGTCGTAGTCGTACCATCCGCCCATGTCTGTGCCCGGTGCGGTCAGACCCGCGCGCTGACGATAAACCTTCAGCAGGCGATCGTTCGAGAGCGAGAGGAAGTGCGCATGCACAGCATCATAGTGCGCGGCCAGCGGCCCTCCGGTGAGTTGCACGTCGCTGTACGCAAGCTCGCGCAGAGGCTCGTGGCCAGTGACCGCCGCCGTCTCTCCGAGCGCCGGCATCGCGGAGACGGCCGTCATTGCTGCCGAGGTCTTGAGGAAGTTGCGCCGCGTCAGCGCCATCGTTGCGACTCCTTGCGAGCTGTCACGCGAGCTCCGCCCTGCGGAGAGTATCGCATCGGAACAGCATTGATCACCTGTTTGGACGGGCCGCGAAATGCATTCGTGTGGCCAATCACGGTGCAGGTTCCAGATGCCGGAATTCAGACGCTTGGCACGATTGCTAGTGCTGCGCAAACTCATAGTGTCCGGAGTGGGTAAGCAACGTGGGTTCCGCGCGGCCAGGAAGAAAGACGCGGGCTCGCTCCACACCCGCAGGTAGATCGAGTGTCCACGGCTTGGTGCGATCGAGCGAAACCTTGATAGCGCCATGCGGAGTGGAGATGGACCCATGGGCAAACTCGAGACCCAGTAGGTCAGGCCGGACATCGACCGAAGCGAAGCCAGGCGACGTTGCACGCACGCCCAGCACGTTCTGCTCGAGCCATGGCGCGGGCCAGGATGCCCACCCGTGAGCGTAGGAGACGAAGTATCCGCTGGTGCCGTCGGCCAGCAGCGAGAGGTGCGCATCGGTCTTCGGCCAGCGCAGATCGTACGATTCCCAGAAGCTCGTCGCGCCTTCGTCCAGCATGCCACCCCAATACGTGCGGATCCAGTCGAGCGACATGCGCGCATGTCCGGTGTCGCTCATCGCATCGAGCACATAGGAGTTGAAGTACGGGCTGATTACCTGGTCCTGCGGCGTGTCCTGCTTTACGTGCGCCAGCACGTTGGTCCAGATGGCATCGTTCGATTCGGGCTCGAGCTTCGTGAGTACAGCCAAGGCATTGAGTTGCCAGGTGCTGCCGACGGTATGTGTCGCCGGATCGACGAAGGCCTTGCGTGCGGCCTCGCGCATTGTCGCCGCCCGCTGCTCATATAGCTTCGCAGCCTCCTCGTCACCGGCCGCCCGGAGCAGTACAGGTGCCGCTTGGTAGGCTCGCAGGAACTCCAGCGTTGATCCGCGATAGGTGTCTTCCGTCGCGCCGTACAGGCCAGGGGCCCAGTCGACAAAGCCCCACCCCTTTGCGTCGCGGCGTAGCAGTCCGGTCTGCGCATCGAGGCTACCGTCCATCGTCGCGAGCAGCTTGCGGAGCGTGTCATGCTCCTTGTGCGCAAACGCAACATCGCCGCTGGCGTCGTAGACCTTGGATAGCGTCGTGATCCACTGCGCCGTATAGCCGCCGATGCCGTTCACCGCTTGACCTGTCGCCGTATCGTCGCCGAGATGCTTCAGCGTCTCCTCAAGCGCGAAAGTGTCGCCGAAGACCGAGAGGATTGTGCCGGCCTCGACGTCGAGGTCGCCGGCCCAGCGGCCACGATCGCGCTTCGGGGCATCCCAGATATCGTCCTGCATGCAGAGGTGCGCTGTGTAGGCTGCCGTCTCCCAGATGCGGTTGAGCTTCGCGTCGGAGGACTCGAAGCTACCCTCGTACTTCACCGGGTAGGTGATGGCCTCCGCATGAATGCTGCGCAGAGCGATAGCGGGCGCACCGCGGAGGAAGGTGACGCGCACGTAACGGAAGGCTGACTTAGGCCCGCGTGCCGTACCATTCGCAGGCACATCGAGGAGGTTCGTGCCCAGGTAATTACCGCCGCGCTGGCTCGGTGTGAGGCCAGTAGCCATCGCCTCCAGCTCGTCTTCGCCATAGGCAATCGAGATCGTGGCATCGTGATCGCTGCCGGAGTCCACAACGATGCGGCCCGCAAGCTCGCGGCCGAAGTCGATCAGCATCGCGGGCGCCTGCTCATCCGTGGGCGTGGGGTTCAGCAGCTTCACAGTGAACGGAGCGGTTGCATGCTCCTGCGTGATGGCATCGAGGTTCGCGATCTCCCCGTTGCCTTCGTATACGCGGGAGACATGCTCAGCGGGCACACGGATCGCGCGGAGGAAGGTCGACATGCCGGTATAGCCCGGCCAGCCGTACATGCCCGCGTCGACGGACCATTGGCGAAACTCGATGTTGCTGTCGATAGAACCAAGCGACTCGACGCGCGCCCACGCGCTGTCGTCGAATCCAGGCTTCTGCCAGTCGTCAGTCTTTGGATCTGAAAGAGAACGCCAGCCTGCATTCGAGACGACGAGCGGTGGCGCATCGCCGTCCCCAAAGCGCCCTGCCAGCAGCTTGGCGGCGAAGACCTCGCCGTAGCCGAACTGATGGAGGACCTCGGAGCCTGCGCCGGTTACCACGCCGCGGCCGCGAACTACCTCGATTGCGAGCACGTTGTCCCCCTTGCGAAGGGCAGACCCGGCGTCGAAGTGGAAGACTCGGAAGTTGATGGGCGCCTCCGGATTGGTGCTGTCGCTGCCCAGCAGCTTGCCGTTCAAATAGGCGCGGGCGTATCGTGGGCCTGCTATGTAGAGTGTTCCGGAATGCGGAACGGATTGAACCTCGAAGTGGGTACGAAAGATGTGCGGCTCGACTCGCAGATTGGTCTTTGCCCAGGAGTAGTGGCTGCGGTCTGGTCGCTTCACTGTGACGTCTCCGGCGGTCCACACGAACTCCTCGGGAAGGCGCTTCGCGGGAGTTTCACTGGTGAACGAAGCATTTCGCCAAGGATCCAGCCACTTTCCCGGACTTTGCGCGGGTGCGGCCAGGGAGAAAGCGAAGCTCAGCCCCGTGGCAAGAAGCGAGCTGCGATATAGCCAGTCGTGGCGCGGGTGTGCGGAAGTCGGTACAGGTGCGAAAGGGCGCGGCATCACCCCGCCATGCTACGCCGGTGGGTGCAAGAATGGGGTTGAAAGTCTTGCACACAATCCTTCATTCTTTCGCGGAACTTGCGAAGCCCAACTCTCAGGATGCGAACTATGCCCCCGTCCCCAAAGCGCCACGCTCACGATGAAGATTCGCTCTCGAAGCCTGCCCCTGGAGGCCGTCGGGGCGATCGCAATGAGTCGCAGACTGTGCTTCGCGCCTGTGATGTACTCAAGACATTCCGATTCCGCGGAGAGGAACTCTGTCTCGCCGACGTGACCGAGCGGACCGGCCTGCCGAAGACCACCGCATTTCGCCTGCTGCGTACCCTCATCCATGGCGGCTTGATCGAGCGCGCAAGTGCGGGACTCTATCGCAACTCCTTCGGGCCGGTACATGCGAAGCCCTATCGCATCGGCTTCGCTTCGCAGGGTGGATTGAAGTTCGCGCAGGAGGTGCAGCACTCCATCGAGCTCGCCTCGATGCGCGAGAACGTGCAACTCATCACGGTAGACAACCGCTACTCCGCGCGCGAGGCGCTGCGCAACGCGGACCTGCTGATACGCGAACGCGTGGACATGGTGCTTGAGTTCCAGACCTACGAACGTGTCGCCCCGGTCATCGCTTCGAAGTTCCTCGAAGCGGATGTGCCCGTGATCGCGATCGAGGTGCCGCATCCCGGCGCAACGTACTTCGGTGCGAACAACTACAAGGCGGGACTGATTGCGGGCCGTGCGCTGGGACGTTGGGCGCGCGAGAACTGGGGCGGAAAGATCGACCAGCTTGTTCTGCTGGAGCTGCCCATCGCCGGCTCGTTGGTCGAGCTACGCATTACGGGCTTCGTCGATGGCCTGCACTCTACGTTGCCGGAGATCGCCAATGTGCCCGTTGTGCACCTCAACGGCCGCGGCGACTTCGAGCAGGTACTCGAAACGATGCGCCAGTTCCTGCGCCGGACGCGTGCCAAGCGCACGCTGATCGGCACCGTGAACGATGTGTGTGCGCTGGCGGCGCTGCGGGCCTATGAGGAAGTTGGAGCCAGCGACAAAATGGCCGTCGCTAGCCAGAACTGCATTCCCGAGGTCCGCGATGAACTGCGCAAGCCGGAGACGCGGCTTGTGGGATCGGTGGCGTATTTTCCGGAGCGCTACGGCAGCGAGATCATCCCACTGGCGCTCGGCATCCTGCGCAAAAAGACGCAAACGCAGACGGTCTTCGTGAAGCACCAGCTGGTGACCCCCCGGAACGTAGACCTGATCTATCCGTTGGATGAACATGCGCTGATTCCGAGGAGCCTCAACACCATGGATACGTCATTGCGACCGGTAGCGTAGAACTCGGCGAGTCCAGGAGCAACACGAAGGCCCGCGAATCTCGCGGGCCTTCGTGTTCTCTCTCGTACGGCTACAGGGAAGCTACTCGAATAGCCAGTCGAGGTTCGGTGGCTGTCCATTCGCCCCTTGCAGATTCATGCTCATGTGTGGCGTCACGTGCGCATCTTCAGGGATGAAGCCGAGGACAACATACGCCCCCTGGCCGAGGTCGAGGTCGTTGTCTCCCGCCGCGAGCGGCTTGGCCCACACCGTCAGTGGCAAAGCGTGCGATCCCGTGCCGCTCGGAACGATCGCTGCGGGCAGCAGGATGTTCCATTGCTCTGTCGCGGCGGAAAGGTTGGCTGTGCCGCGCTTCGTTGGCAGTAGCGCCACGAGTACTTGCGCCGGCCTTGCGAGCGTGAAGTGCAGCGGAGCATTCTGCTTCGGATCCAGCCGAATGCCCTTGAGGCCCCTCAGCTCCGGCGCGAGAGCGGCGATGGTTGGTGCCCCATCCATGCTGAGCAGTCCCGCGCCCTTATCGACCGTGAAGCCCTCGCCAATTCCAGGCGCGAGAGTGAAGGCGACTTGCGGGAGCGGCTTTGGGTTCCGCTCTGCGGCGGTTGCGGCACTGGCACCTCCTTCGCCTGTCGCCAGCTTCATTCGCTCGCGGAAGGTTGCAAGCTCCTTCTCGTAGACAGGAAGAAGATCACGGAAATGGTTGGTGTTCGCGGCGCCGCGGACGGGAATCTGTCGCTGCGATGTTTGCATCCCCGCGACGCTGCGGTAGGCGGGATCGGCCAGCGTAACAAGCTCGCGGAAGTGGTCGACAGACTGCGCGAGAAACGTCTCGGCTGTCCTCAGATGCGCGGCATCGTGGTCATAGCCGAAGAGCATCACCTGCTCCGCAGCCTTCGTCTTCGCCTGGTAGTAGAGCATCAGCGCATGGATGGAACGAAGGTCGTTGAGGATGCGATCGTACTCGGCACGATCCTTCGTGACAGAGGGGCCAGCGGCTTCAGCCTCGCCCACCGCCTTCGCGGACCACTCGACGGCCTGGTCCGCGATACCGAGCGGAGTCTGTCCGTGGTGTGGCCTGTGGTTGACCTCATTCGCTACGTACTCGTCGAGCCGCTCGCCATCCGGAGCGTCGCCGGTCCACAGCGTCTGCGCGGGGCTGAAGCGCGCGGCATCGATGAGCTGTGGCATCGTCATGCCGAGGGAGAAGACCTGGCGATTGCCCTCCGTGATGCCGATGCGAGGCAGCAGCGTGGGAGCACAGGGGCCAGCAGCCTCAAGTGCGTTGAGCAGATGTTCGCCAGCATCATTTGAGCCGAAGCGCTCGCCGATCTGCTGCGTCCAGAAGACGTGCTCCTTCTTCGGATCGAGATGCGGGTTCCACGCATAGCGCGCCCATGCCTCGTTCCAGATCCAGTCCCGATCGGTTTGATCGAGCAGAGGCGTGGTGTTGTCGCCGCTCACCGGCCAGTCCCAGTAACGCAAAGGATAGATATGCATGCCACCGATACCGATGCGCTCGAAGTTGAGTACGGTCTGGCGAATGTAATCCGGGTCCCCCCAGCGGAAGGGTTCGAGATTGCTAAGCAGATGGATGTTCGCGACCGTGATTCGCGAGTTCGCCACCAGGCGCTCGAACTGCTCCTTCACGGGCCCACGCACATTGGTCCACGTCAGCGACTCTCCATTCCACTTAAACATCGTGTCGATGTTGGGGTAAAGAGGGTTGCTCACCTGCAGCACCTTGTCGATGTCAGTAGCATGAGCGCGCACGACGATGGGCGGCGGCGTGACCTCATGCCCCGTCTGCTTCGCCAGCTCGGCGAGCCCATCCTTCACACCGGGGATGATCGCTTCGGTCATCCACTCGGGCCCATAGTGCGGGCCCATGGCCTCGCCCAGCGTCATGAAGATCCCGACGTTAGGGTAGTTGCGAATGAACTCACTGAGACAGTAGCGCGTGTACTCGGCCGATAGCGGCGATGGCGCGGAGAGATGGTACGGCAGCTTGTGCGCCCTCGCGAAAGCATGCGAGAGGTGGATGTTGTAGAAGCCCTGCAGCACCCAGATACCGCGCTTGTCGGCCTCTGCGGTCACCCACTGGAACATCGCAATGTTCTGTTCCAGCTGCGCTGTCGGTAGCTCCTGCGCCTCGGGGTACTTGGGCAGCTTCAATAGCGAGGTGAACGGGTGGCCGTTCCAAAGGTAGAGAGCGTTGTAGCGCTCGTTCACCAGCATGTCGAGATACTTCGTCCACCAGGCCTTGTCATAGAACCAGCCAAAGTCCTTCTGCGTGAGCGGATAGTCATACTCCGCGCCTTCATAGGTGATCTCGGGCTTCTGGATACCGATAGCGGTAGCGCGAAGCTTGAGCTGCGGATGATCTTCGAAGTCAAGCGCAGTTGGCAGCGCATGCGCCTCGCGGATGCGCTGCGCGAGTTCCAGTGCGCCGTAGAGGGTGCCAGAGGAGTCATAGCCGGTGACGACGACCGTGCTGCCCAGGCGCTTCAGCACGAAGGCCTCTTTAGCATCGGGCCAGAACTGGTTCAGCTCCTTGTCGTAGGGCTTCAGTAGAGCGTCCTCGCGCTGTGCAACGAGGATCCGCTCGGAGCCGGGAAGCTCAGCTACTGCAGCGCGCAGCCGCTCGGCAGCGAAACGCTCGCGCGGCGTAGCTTGCGCACTGCTGAGAACCCGCGGTCGCGCGAAGGCGGGAACAGAGAGTATGACAAAGGCGAGGCAGGCAGCGGCGCGAGGAATGCAGAGCTTCATGCTTAGTATCGTTCCATGTCTCAGGCGACCTTATCTCGGAGTGAGGCCACGCTGGGTTCGAGCATAACGCTAGAGACGAAAAGGCCGGGCGATGGACCTCCCCAGCAGAAGAAAGTGGCTGGCGTTGGTTGGCGCCAGCCACTTGGGCATGTGGGCTCGCTCGCGAGGAACGAGGTGGGAGTTAGAAGAGGATGTGAATACCGCCCTGGAGTTGGCGAGGACTGTTGAGCTGAGTGGTGACCTCGCCGAACGAGGACGCAGTAGGACTGACATTTGCCGAGTTGAACTGCACGTGGTTCAACGCGTTGAAGGCGTCCACACGAGGCTGCACGACGACGTGCTCACCGATGGTGAAGTTCTTCAGGATGGAAAAGTCGAAGTTGTTGTTGCCATCGCTGCGCAGCAGGTATTGAGGGAACGTCCGGTAGTTGTAGGAGTTCGGCTGATCGCCAGAGATTCTGTCAAAACCTGCAATGTTGAAGCTCGGCGTCGTCGAGCTCGCCAGGTGAGGCTGATTGTTGAAGTTACTGAATGTGCCGGTGTAGTTCACATTGCCCCACTGGATTGGTGTGCCTGAAAGCGCTTGATAGATCGACGTTACCTGCCAACCGCCGAACGCTTCATCCGCCCATAGCGGAGCATCGTGGAAGAATGTCCGGCCGCGGCCGAAGGGCAGTTGGTAGATGAGCGTCAGCGTCAGGTGCTGTGGGAAGTCCGACGATGTCTCGCCATACTGCGGTACCTGACCCTGGTTGAGGGTGCTCTGCGCGCCGAGCTGGCGCGAGAACTCGTAGTTGACGTCAAACTGCAGGCCATAGCTCATACGCTTCTGCACTTTGCCCATGATCGCATTGAAGTTCGCGTTCTGATCCGGCACCAGTTGCTCGGTCACGCTGCTGTACTCGGGATTGGACTGCAGCAGCTGAGCGACTGTGATCGTCGGCCCGGTGTTGTAGGAGGAAGCGTTAGGGACAGTGATGCCATTGGGCGTAACCGCCGAGGGAAAGTTTCCTTTGAATGGGTTAGTGATCTTCGTGTTCAACGCTGTGGTGAGCGCCGCATTGGGACCGTTCTGATGGGCTAGTAGCGGCAGCAGCGGAATGGAGCTCACCGCAAGCGACGAGGACAGGTGGACGGAGTGGGTAGTAAATCCACTCACTTCCACGAGCCAGCTCTTGCCTAATTGCTTCTGCACGTCAAGGCTGGCCTTCTCGGTGTACGGAACGCGAAGCGGGGCGAAGTAGATAGCGCCGCTGCCCAGGTTGGTGTTTACCCCAAGCTCCGATCCATACGGGAGTTGGATCGGGTTCACGTTGCTGTTGAACGGATCGGACAGCGAACTGACTGGCTGGGCGTTCGTCTGGTTGGTGGAGTTCGTGAGGTAGGTGGACGTCGCCGAGTAGCCGTAGGATTGCGGCGCGCTGTAGTCGTTGAAAGGGTTGACATAGATGCCGAACCCGCCGCGGATCGCCAGCGTTCCATGAGAGGCTGCGGGGGACCAAGCAAAGCCGACGCGCGGGCTGATATAGATCGGGGGCGTGTTGTAGGCGTTCCGGTGATTGGGTGTCGCATAGCTCAGAGCCCCCGTTGGCAAAAAGCTCGATGCCGGAAGGTAGGAACTGGGAGAGGCGGCATACGCAAGCTCCGCAGGCGCGGTAGACGCATTGATGGTAGAGGGATTGAATCCAACGACCGCGCGGTTCTGGCTCTCGACAATCGGAGTTTCAGCTTCAAACCGAACACCCGCGCTGATCGTGAAGTTAGAAGCCACCTTCCAATCGTCCTGCGCGAAGCCCGCAAAGTAGTCGCTGTTGTACTGATACCGGGGATTGATGATCAGCGATCCGCTCGTGGGCAGGCCGAGTTCGAACAGTGCCAATGAACCACCAAAGCCAGGTCCTGCCACTGTCGACGTTGCGGTGATCGGCGTTCCCACCGTAGGCGTTCCGCTCGAGTTCGTGGTGGCAAAGCTGAAGGCCCCGTTCGACCCACTGCCCGAAAACGACGAGTTCTTGTAGTACCGAAGATCAGGCCCAATCTTGATGCTATGGTGACCAATCGTCTTATCCAGGCTGGCGAACAGCTGGATGGTATCGAAGTACGCCTGGCTGCCCGGCTGGCCGCTAAGGCTAGGAACCCCAGCTGCGTCTGTAAAGGACAGGTACGGAACCGCCGTGACACTGGAGTACGCTCCGAGGTATCCAGGATAGCCAAACGCTGTTCCCGGCGTCCCGGTGCTGTTCGGCGCGCTTGTGTTTTCCGACCGTGAGAGGCCGAGGCGAACGTCCAACAACAAGGTGGGATTGAAGGTGTGCACGTCTTCAGCGAATCCACCCCACAGGACTGCGCGCGACGTGGTTCCTGTCAGGAAGTTGTGAAAGATGTTGCCTTGTGCATTGGCATAGTTGCTCTCGTGCGCCTCAAAGGAGAGCCGGTCGCTGTGGGTGACGTCATAGTCGAGCCGGCCTCCCTGAGAGGTGTAGTGATTTGTCGTGGGATCGTTCGTGAAGTAGTTGTTTTCGCCATCCGCCTTCCCGGCTGTGTTGGGCAGCGGGACGTAGGCGAGATAGGCCTTCGCAATCGGGCTTACGGTCAGGCCTGCGTTGGCGAGCACATTGCCGGTGATCGGCTGCCGCGTCACAACGTTGTTGGCATACACGCCGGTGTATGGGTTGTAGAGCTGCCCGGCGGACGTAGTGCTCAACAGGGCGGAGAAATCGCCACTGCGCTCTGCTTGCGTGGGGACGCTGGTAGTCGTACTCGCCGGTGCGTTGCCGATATAACCCTCGTACGCGTAGCTGAAGAACAGCTTGTTCCGGCCATTGAAGATCTTCGGAATCCAGACTGGACCGGAGATGAAGCCGCCGAACTGGTTGAAGTGTGTGGATGGCGCCGAGGTACCGGTGGGGGTGAAGTAGGTCTTGGCTGAGAACGGGCGGGAACCGGAGTAGTATTCGTTCGCCGATCCGTGGAACTGGTTGGTCCCAGCCTTGGTGGTGATGTTCACGGTACCGCCCGATGTGTCGCCCATGGCTGCATTGGCGGCAAACTCATCGACACGGACCGCGTCTACTGAGTCAAGCTCTGGGCTGAACCCTGCCGTGCGGCTGGAGTCCTGCATGTTCGGGACGCCATTCAACAGCAACTCGTTGGAGGCGGAAGCGCCACCGCCTAGCGAAAAGTCGTCGGCGGTTGAGTTGCCGAAGGGCGTCGTTTGCGAAGCCGCGTGCTTGCCCTTGGCAACGACGCCGAACTCGAAGCGGGCAAAGCCCAGGGGGGAGCGCCCGTTGCTCGGGAGGTCCATCACGTCTTCGGCCGTCAGCGTCTGGCCGGTCGTCGCGTCCGCGGTGTCGACTAGTGGGGCCTCGGCGCTGACGGAGACGATCTCCGAGGTAGCACCGACGACCATCTGGATGTTCTCCGTCACGGTCTGCTCGGTCTGCAGCACGAGGTTGGGATGGATGTAGCTGCGAAACCCATTCGCCGTAACCTCGACCTTGTAGGGTCCGGGCTGAAGGAACGGGACGGTATAGTTGCCTGCACTATTGGATGTCACGGTCGTTTTGACGCCGGTATCCGTGTCTGTGATGACGATGGTGGCGCCCGGAATTGTTGCCCCTGTGGGGTCGGCGATGTGGCCGGTGAGTGTAGCGCGTGTCTCCTGCGCTCCGGCGGGAGAAAGAGCCGCGACTAGAGCAAGGGCTCCGACGGCAAGGGAAAGTCGCTTCATAGGGTGCTGCCTCCGCAAAGTGGTGCGGAAACCCTTATAGAAGCGTTAAAGTTAGCCTGTCAACATAATCCGGGAACGCCTGCATAACTATGCAGAAAACGTTTGCTACCTGCTGGGAATTTCGCCCTCGCGAAGCCTCTGCTGGACGGTGAGATGCAGGCGGATCCGCCTCCCAGAGAACCTAAACGAATGGTTCCGACGAGGACGGGCCGCAGCAAAAGCCTCAGTTCGCCGTAAAGATGTAATGCCCTGCAGATGGAACCACGACCGCAAGCCTCTTTCCCGACTCCACCGCAGTTCCGCTTACCGGATTGCCGTTCATCGCGACCTTCGCTCCCTCACGAGGAAGAGGCACCAGGATGGTGGCAACCGTTCCCGCAGGAAGATCAATGGTAAGGGTTCCCCCCGTGACGTCAACGTTCAGTGGACCCCGCGGCGTGGGTTCGGAGCCACGGGCGAACTTCAGGTCGAGGAGGTCGGGCCGAATGTTGACCGTGGTGAAGCCCGCACCTGTCGACTGGATGCCAAGCACTTGTTCCATGAGCCACGGCATCGCTCCGGTGGACCATCCATGCGCCAGTGAAACGAAGTAGCCGGAGCGATTGTCCGCCTGCAGTGAGGCGTGGAAGTCTTCCTTGAACCAGTCGGGATCGTAAGCCTCCCAGAAGCTGGTCGCGTTCTCGCGGGCCATGCCGCCCCAGTACTGTCGCATCCATTGCAGGGCATCTTCGCGATGTCCCATCTTCGCCATTGCGGCAAGAATGTAGTAGCCGTAGTACGGCGTGGTCACTAGCGAATTGAAGCGCACATGACCCACAGTGTCCAGCGAGTTCTGCCAGATCGCGTTGTACTGCGAAGGTTCGGCGACACCGGAGAGCACGGCCATGGCATTCGTCTGCCATCGCGTGCCGAAGCTACCAATGCGCGGATCGAGCAGATGCTGCTGCGCCGCGACCTTGATCTGCGCTGCACGCTGCTCATACTTTGCGGCATTGTCGTTGTCGCCGAGTGTCCGCAGCAGGAACGCTGCATCGCGATAGGCGGCATAGAACTCGAGCGTGGAGGCGCGGCGCGACTCTGGTGTGTCGCCATTCAGTTCCGGTGACCAGTCGACGTAGAGCCACACGTTGGTCTTGTTCGCGTAGACGTTGTTCTCGTCGAACTCTTTGTCCACATAAGCGAGCAGCTGCAGCATGCGTTCATGCGTCCCACGCAGCCACTCCACGTCGCCGGTCTGCCGGATGTACTGCGCGACGCCCGTGAACCAGAAAGCTGAGTAGCCGGGGATGCCGTTGACGTGCTGCTGCACCGGCGCTGGGCCTAGCAGGCGGTCGAGCGTATCGCGCATCAGGAAGCGGTCGTCGAAGGCATCCTCGATGGTGCGGCCCATCACGTCGGTGTCGCCCATCCAGCGGCCACGGTCGCGCTTAGGCGAATCCCAGATGTCGTCCTGCATGCAGAGGTGTGCGGTGTACGCGCCCACTGCCCAGATGCGGTTGAGCAGCTCGTCGGAGCTCTCGAACGAGCCCTTGTACCGCACGGGATAGAAGATGTCGTCGGCTGCGATGGAGCTGAACGAGAGGTCTGGAGCACCTTCGAGGAAGCTGATCTTCGCGTAGCGGAAGCTCGACTTGGGCCCATAGCCCGTACCGTGCGCCGCGATCGGCACCACGTTCACGCCGAGGTATGGGTTCTTCATCATCTCGTCGTAGCTCTCGCCATATTGCACGGCAACCTTGGCCAGTGAGTTCGATGTCGAGACAAACTGCACGCGTGCAGTGATCTCGCGGCCGAAATCGACCACGATGGTCGGCGCCTCTGAGTTCGGAAGCACAGGCTGCGAGAGCTTGATGGCGAAGCGCTCGCCTGGCTTCGCGCTGGTCAGCTGCTCGAGCCCGGTCCACTGGCTGCGGAACGGCGCCGAAGACATCACTGCGGAGATGGGAACGCGGCGGTGCGCGAGAAACGGCGAGATGCCGTCATAGCCCGGCCAGTCATACATGCCGGCGTCGGCGTTCCACTGGAACTCTTCCAGCGTGTCTTCGATTCCGGCGAGCGCCTGGACTGGCTTCCAGCTGGAGTCGTCAAAGCCAGGGGCGTCCCAGCCATTCGTCGGGCTTGTGGAGGAGCGCCAATCCGGGCCGCTCAACATCAGCGTCGGGCCATTCACCCATGGCTCGCGCGCGACGATCTTCGACACGACGACCTGGCCGGAAGTCTCCTGAATGAGCAGGGCAGAGTTGGTGAAACCGGTCACGCCGCGGCCGCGAATGACCTTCATCGCCAGCACATTGTTGCCACGCTTCAGCACACCCTCAACAGGTACGGCGATGACGTGCATCGTTACCGGATGCGTGATGTCTGTCTCTATGTGCTCGATCATGCGCCCATTGAGGTAAATCTGCGCCGAGCGCGGGCCCGCGACGTAGAGCGTGGCGCGCGGTGGAATCGCGTCGACCTTGAACGTGGTGCGGAAGTAGTGTGGCTCCGTCTTTTCATTGACGCCGGGGAAGACGTACTTGATCTGATCGGTGGAAGCCGCGCCGGTGTCGGGTGCCGTCCAGATGTATTGCTCGGGCAATGGCTTGTGCAGATCGCGCTGCAATGGAGTTCCGGTGGCATCGGCTACGGGGTCCAGCGGGCCGGGCCCAGGCGTTGTCATCTGCGCATATGCGCCTGCAGAAACAAGCAGCGTGGCGAGAAAAGCCGTGAGCGGCAGCGAACGAAGGCAAGCGTTGGAGCGCAAAGAAGATGCCATGGGAGTGCGGTCCTTACCCGGAACGGGTTTCATGAGTGACAGTTCCCGTTTATACGCAGAATGGATTACAGTTGGCAACGAAGTGCACCGCCAGCATGCGGGGCGCTTTCCGCAGGATGGAAGCGACGGTATGGGCGCGTCACGCATTGGTGAAGGAGTGGTGGTGGCAGGCAAGCTCTCAGGGATGTTGGGCATGGTGTCGATGCTCGCGATGTCGGCGCTTTTCGCGCAGAGCCTGAGCCTGCCCGCTGGTTTCAACTACGACGAGGCGAAGGTCGCCCCGTATACGTTGATCGACCCTCTGAAGACCGCCGATGGTGCGGAAATCCAAAGCGCGCATGCATGGAGGCAGGCGCGCGGACGATGGATCGCGCAGTTTGAGGAAAACGTTTTCGGGCAAGTGCCGGATCGCGCACGAACCTTCCGCATTCATCCCGTTGTGACCGAGAAGGATGCTCCCGCGCTCGACGGTCTCGCGCTACGCACGCAGATAGAAATTCCGTTGACCGCGCGACGCGATGGGCCGCTGATGCATGTGTTGCTCTATCTTCCGGCGAAACACCAGGGCAAGGTGCCTGTCATCCTCGGTCTCAACTTTGCGGGCAACGCGAGTATCGCCAGTGACCCCGGCATCCACGCCACAGACGTCTGGTTTGCCGGCAAGAAGCGCGGCGAGCCCGCACAGCTGCTGCCCTTCGATGAGTCCAAGCGCGGCTCGCAGGCGAGCGAGTGGCAGGTTGAGAAGATTCTCCGCGCTGGCTATGGCCTCGCGACGATCTACTACGGGGACATCGAACCCGACGCAAAGACCTTTGAGGGCACGCATGGTGTGCGAGCAGCGTATCCATCGGCCCCTGGTCAGCCCACGTGGGGTGCGCTTAGCGCGTGGGCCTGGGGGCTGTCTCGCGGGGTCGATTACCTCGTCACGAACGGCGAGGTGAACGCGAAGGAGATCGTTGTTACAGGCCACTCACGGCTTGGCAAGGCTGCGGACTGGGCTGCAGTAATGGACCCGCGCTTCGCTGCAGTGCTTTCTACAGAAAGTGGCAAGGGTGGTCAGTCGCTCTATCGCCGCAACTTTGGCGAGAACATTGCCCATCTCCAACACTCGTTTCCGTACTGGTTCACAGCGAAATATGCGGAGTGGGTCGATCGCGATGCGCAGATTCCAGTCGACGGCAACGTCCTGCTTGCGCTGATCGCGCCGCGGCCGCTCTATGTCGCCAGCGCGCAGGATGATCTCTACTCCGATCCTGAAGGCGAGTTCGAGTCCGCGCGGGATGTAGGCCGAGTCTATGCGCTCTTCGGCAAACAGGGGCTTGATGTGACCGTGCGTCCGGCAGTGAATGAACCCGTGATGCACGACGTGGCGTACCACATTCGCTCTGGCAAGCACGACGTTACTGCCTTCGATTGGGAGCAATACCTGAAGTTCATGGATCGCGAGTTTGGCGCGCCCGGCACGGCGCACGGAAGGAAGCAATGAGCACGAGCCGGAACACAGCCCTCGTCTGCGGGGCGGCACTGGCCATTTCGGTTGGAGCGTCTGCTTCAGCGCAGTCGAACAGTGCATCTGGGTTGTTGAAGCCCGAGAGTTTCCATCACTATGTCGCGACGTTTGAGCAGCAGGAGCAACTCGCGACCGGCCACGAAGGCGCTGACAGCTGGCCTTGGATGCTCGCCGAGATCCCCTGGTTTGAGTCCTCCGACAAACAGTTCGAGGAGATGTACTACTTTCGCTGGTACGCGTGGCAGAAGCACCTCGTGAAGACGAAGGCCGGGTGGGTGATTACGGAGTGGCTGCCGAAGCCGGAGATGACGGATGGATTCTTCGGCGGATTGCCCGATGCGACGACCTTCCATGTGCGAGAGGCGCGCTGGTTGAAGGACAAGAGCATCGCTGAGGACGACATGCGCTACTGGCTTTCTCCTGATGCCGATCCGCATAAGTACTCGACGGCGATGGCGGATGCAGCGCGTGCCGTGCGCCTCGCAAATGGCGATCGCGAGTTTGAGACAGCGCTGTTGCCGGCGATGGTGAAGAACGAACGCGCATGGGACGCACAGCGCGATGCGAATGGCCTCTACTGGTCGATCGATACGCGTGATGCGATGGAGAAGAGCATCAGCGGTGACGGCTATCGTCCTACGCTGAACAGCTACATGTTCGGCGACGATGAGGCGATTGCTGCGACGGCCGTCGAAGCCGGCGCCATGGCAACGCAGACTGAGTATCAAGCCCGTGCCGAGCGTATGCGTAGCCTCATCGAGCAGTACCTGTGGAACTCGAAGGATCAGTTTTATGAGGTGATGTCTCCCTCGCAGGACTCAGGCATTCGCAAGCAAAAGAAGTTCCAGGACAACGGAACTTCGATGCAGATCTCGGGTGTGCGCGAGCTGATTGGCTTTTCGCCCTGGCTCTTCGAGGAGCCGCCTACAGGTCATGATGTCGCGTGGAAGCAGC
Organism: Bryocella sp.; assembly: GCF_058498515.1. Lineage (NCBI taxonomy): Bacteria > Pseudomonadati > Acidobacteriota > Terriglobia > Terriglobales > Acidobacteriaceae > Bryocella > Bryocella sp. Next base: position 24,355 of record NZ_JBMHYI010000071.1, on the reverse strand, counting down.
TCTTCGATCCGCAAGGTTTCGCGGGAGAGTATGGTCCAACGACAGCCGAGCGCCGCAGTCCGCGCTTTCGCTTCGAGTCCAGCGACCAGTGCACATGGAACGGCCCTTCATGGCCCTTCGCAACAACGCAGACACTGACCGCATTGGCGAACCTGCTCGATGGCGGACAAGGTCAGACGGACATAGGCGCCGCGGGCTATATGAAGCTGTTCGGCGAATATGTGAAATCGCAGCACCTGAAGTTGAAGGACGGCATGGTGATTCCCTGGATCGATGAAGATCTTGACGCGGATACCGATGAGTGGATCGCGAAGGACATGCTGTTGGCAAAGAATAAGCAGGTGGGCCGGGGTAATTATTACAACCACTCGGGCTTCGCGGACCCGCTCATCACCGGTCTCATTGGCCTTCGCCCTGAGGCTGGTAATGAGATCGTGCTGAAGCCGTTGGTGCGCTCGTGGAGCTACTTCGCGCTCGATGGCTTGCCCTACCACGGCCACACACTGGCGGTCCTATGGGATGCAACCGGCAAGCAGTATGGGCATGGTCGCGGGCTGATCTTGATGGTCGATGGAAAGAAAGTCGCGGAGCGGAAAGACCTTGGCGAACTGCGGTACACGCTACCGCAGTAACAAGTAAGGAGTGAGGATGCAACGAGAGATGCGGTCCGCCCTGCTGACGTTGGGCGCGTGCGCCATGGCGATGTCTGCCTGCGCACAGAAGATCGAGACGAACAGTGTTGGTATCAAGCTTGCCCGCATCCCGGCTGGCCAATTCCGCATGGGCGCTGATGCAACCGTGATCCCGGAGAAGGTTCGTGCGGGCCTCGGTGTCATGTCCACGCGGCCTGCGCATGGTGACTTCGATGAAGTCCCCGCGCATGCAGTGAGACTCACGCATAGCTTCGGGATCGGCGTCACCGAGGTGACCGCGGCGGAGTATCAGCAGTTCGACCCGAGCTATAAGCCGAACCCTGCGGCGCCCAGCTATGCCGCCGGCATCAGCTGGAAAGAGGCAATGGACTACTGCGCCTGGCTCTCGAAGAAGGAGCACAAGACCTATCGCTTGCCTACCGAAGCCGAGTGGGAATACGTCGCTCGAGCTGGCGGAACGAAGTTGTATGGTGCGAGTGATGCTCCATTGAAGGTCGACGAGTCGAATGCCTGGGGCCTCGCCAACCTCGGTGTCGGTCGTCCGGAGTGGACGCTCGATTGGTACGGGCCGTACCAGCCACAGACGCAGACCGATCCCACAGGCGCAGCGGGTGGATGGGCAAAGGTTGTGCGCGGTGGCGCGCTCGATTTCCGCAAGTCGAAGGAGCCGGGAGAGAATCCCGCGAGCTCGCCCTACTTCGAGCGTCCCGCGAATCGCGCCAGCATGGCCCCGGCCTTCGCCGCTCCGGAAGGCCGCATCGGCTTCCGAATCGTGGAAGGCTCAATGCCAACAACGAACCCCACCGCTCCATTCACCTATTTGTTCGAGACCGCGGTGAAGCAGCAGAGCGATGGCATCGACGCAGGGCCTGATCCCGCAAAGCCATGGATGCACCTCCACGAAATCTTCCCCAACCTCAACGGCCGTTCCATGCCGGAGGTGGGATGGAAGGTCGGGCTTGAACGAGGGCTGGGCATCGCGTATCACAACACCGCGATCCAGGAGCTACCAAACGGGGACATGCTGGCGGCGTACTACAACACACCCCAGTCGGAAGACGACCCCGACATGACCATCATCACCATGCGTCGCCGTGCGGGCTCGGAGACCTGGGACATGCCCGAGCCTTGGCCTTACTTCGCTGATGCCGCCAATGCCGCGCCCGTGATCTGGAACGACAAGGGCAAGATCTGGTTCTTCTGGGGGCAGCCGCGACTCATCGGTGCATGGCCATTCTCGTACATGACGTCGCAGGACAACGGCGCAACGTGGAGCTCCGTCCAGTTCCCGCACTTCACCACACCCATCGGGCGCTACGTTCCGCAGCCGATCAACAGTATCGTGCGATCCAGCGATGGCACGATCCTGATGCCGACCGACTCGACCGGCCGCGATGCTACGGGCAACGGCTCTATCTCGTCCGTGTGGGGAACGCACGACAACGGCGCGACCTGGTACGACACCGGCGGTCGCACCGGCGGCCGTCACACCACCATCGTGATGGCGAAAGATGGCACGACGATTCTTGGCTTCGGTGGCAAGAACTCCGAGATCGACGGCAAGATGCCGCTGGCCATCAGCCACGACGGAGGCAAGACCTGGCAGAAGCGGGCCACGCCGTTTGATGAGCTGCTCAGCGGTGAGCGACCCAGCGTCATTCGTCTACACGATGGCAAGCTCTTCTTTGTTGCCGACTACAATCCCACCCACCAGAAGCACATCCACAAGGACGGCGCGTACGTTGCGCTAAGCGACGACGATGGCGCGACGTGGACGATGAAGGCGCTCCCGAAGGAGATCGTCACCGTAGGCTACACCACGGCAACGCAGGGCGCGAATGGCGTGATCCACGTCATCACGTCGAAGAACAAGCCGGACTATGAGATCGAGCTGACTGAGTCTTGGGTGTTGGATAGAGACGCCGGACTCACTACCGAAGCCACGCTCTCGATGGGCACTGTAACGCATCACGAAGAAAAGTACGCCAGCGGCAAGGTGCGCATTCGTTGGGGAAGTGCGACGGCCAGCGATGGCCGTGTGCTGCTCGAAGGGCCAGAGGAAGCCTTCTACGCCAGTGGCAAGCCAATGTGGAAGCTGAACTTCCATGCGGGTGAGAAGGTTGGCATCGAGACATCCTGGCGCGAGGATGGCACCCGTGCGTGGGAGAAGACCTACCATCCTGGCGGCGAGTGGACATGGGTGCTCTTCGATGAGCATGGCAAGCAGACGGTGAGCTCAACGTGGAAGGGCAAGCTCTTCGAGCACTCCACCGTGCCCGATATCATGCAGGACAAGAAGGCTGACGGGCCTGATCCGGAGGCGGAATGAAAGTACGACGCTGGCTGGCTGCTGCGCTCATCCTCACCTGCGCGAGTGTTATCCCGCAGGCGCATGCGCAAACAAAAGAGGAAGCGAAGGACGAGTTTCTTTTCGTTTACTTCAAAGAGCCCGGCACGCAGGGCATCTATTACGCGCTGAGCAAGGATGGGTTCCACTACGATCCGCTCAACGATGGGCAGCCATGGCTCAAGCCCACGCAAGCGGGCGAAATCATGCGCGACATTTTCGTCACGCGCGATCCGAATGGAGGCTTCCACGCGGTGTGGACCTGGGGCTGGCGCGGCAATAGCCTTGGCACGGCGGACTCGCTCGACCTGATGCAGTGGGGCGAGCAGCACGAAGTCCCCATCATGACCACGGCTCCAGGCATCCGCAACGTGTGGGCGCCGGAGACCGACTGGGATGCGCAGAAGAAGCTATGGGTCGTCTTCTGGTCCAGTTCGCCCATAGCCGAGGAGCAGGGCAATCGCATCTGGTACTCAGAGACCAAGGACTTCCGCGAGTTCTCCACACCGAAGATTTTCTTCGATCCAGGCTATGAGGTCATCGACGCGACGATGTATCACGGCAAGGGGAAGGAGTATCTGATCTACAAGGATCAGACACGCGATCCACTACGCTACCAGGAGCGCATCGCCACGGGGCCTACTGTCGAAGGGCCATGGACGCCGCTCGGCGGCCCTATCAACGACTCATGGTCCGAGGGACCATCTGCAATCAAGATCGGCAATGAGGTTGTGGTGTTCTATGACCACTATCGTCAACCGAATGCGCACTTCCAGGGTGTTGCCACCACAGACTGGATTCACTGGCACAGCGTCAGCGACCAGATGGGCTTTCCGCAAGGTTCCAAGCACGGAAGCTTTTTGCGAGTGACGGCGGAAGAAGCCGCGAAGCTTGGTGCGCGGCATGATGCTCCCTCCGCGCAGTAGCGTCGTGAGTGAGTCTTTAAGCAAATGTAGAAGGGTTCGCAGAATGCGAGCCCTTCTACATGGAGCCATCAACCGTGCGGCGAACGCTACACCTTCTCGAAGACGATCGCCTGGTACGGCTTGCCGGGAAGCGCTACGCGGGTGGACGATGCCGTCGACGCCTCGCCTTCATCGGTCGTGACCTTCTGCTTACCCACGGCCTTGATCGTGCCTGGCAGCGGCGTCATCGTCATGTTCCAGGGATCGATCAACGTCGCCTTAAACTCAACTCCCTGTGGCAACGGGAAATCATATTCCGCCGGTTGGTGGAAGTCGAAGTAGTAGAGGTAGAGCTGGTTCGGCGTGCCCGCGGAGAGATAGTACGCGCCCTCGAACTCGTTGAGGCCGACCTTGGTGATCTTCTCCACCACCTCGCGCAGAAACTTGATGCGGGGAGCGCTCGTGCCACTAAGCTTGCCTCCATCGCTCCATACGGGCACGCCCTTGGGCTGGTTGAAGGTATCGCCGTGCGTGGCGTAGGTTCCCGCAATTACTGCGAGCCAGAAGCGCCGCGTCATCTCCTCGGCGGAGAGATTGCCCCAGCGCCGCGAGAAGTTGCCCTCGTACTGGATCTCATCCCACAGGATGGGCTTGCCCCACGCCGCGCGGTACTCGGGCGCCTTGTTGAAGTCGTACTCCTGCAGACTCGCATGCGTAACCCACGGCTTGGAATTGTCATACTGCACGCGACTGTGATGGATCGATCGCAGATGGCTCGAGGGATCGTACTGCTGGATCACGTGGAAGTAGTGGTCCCACTCCGGCATCGTCTTCGATTTCACGAGGTCGTACTCATTGGCCACCGACCACCATACGTTGCGGAAGGATGCGAGGCGCGCGACCGCGTACTTGAGGTAGAGGTCGTTCGCCTCCGCCGGCATCGACTTGTAGCCCCACGCGTCGTAGGGATGGAAGAGGATCACATCGGCCTGGATGCCAAGGTCGCTCAAGTCCTGGATGCGGCGTTCGCAATGCTGGAAGTACGCGGGATTGAGGCGCGTGAGATCGTTCGATCCATCCGGATGCTTCTCGAAGGGCAGCGCGAACAGCTCATGTCCCAGCGGCTTCGGGAGCAGGCACAGTCGCACCTTGTTGAAGCCCGCGGTTCGCAGCGTGTCGATGGTGTCCTGCTCCCACGGTTCACCCATAAAGGCCATCGCGTAGCAGGTCGTGCCGAAGGGGAAGTATGGCGTGCCGTCCGCATGCTGGAAGTGGTATTGGTGCGCGGTCGTTACAGGACCGTGATTGTTGCCGGTAGCCTTCGTCACCTCGAAGGCTCCGCTATGGCCATTCAATTCCGGGATGGACGAACTCGAGCGCCATGTCCAGCGCCCGGGGGCATCCGGCATGTAGCGGACTTTGTAGACTCCCGCGCCATCGTAGAAGCCAGTGACCTCGACGTCGCGATGGCCGAGCGTGAACGTCGCGGAGACCTGGACGTCAGTGAACAGATTTCCGGTCGAGGGCCCATGCAGCGTGACCTCGTAGCGGTCCCACTGCTCGATGCTTGTGGAGGGGCTCGTGGAGGGAGGCAACGCTGGCGCTGCGGCGGAGACGGCAGGAGAGGCAGTAAGCGCGGCCCCCAGGGCGGCGGCGCTGCGCGAGATCATTGTGCGGCGGTCCATCTTTCGGAATGCTCCATTGTGCGGCGGGAAAGCGTTTGTGGATTGGGTGGCTAGGCCTGCACCATGTAGAGTATTGTGGTGGCTGACTCAAATAAATACAAGGATGCATATTCATGCAAAGTGAGGTCCCGGCAGTGACGGAGCAACAGAGTCCGGGCAGCGCGTTGACGATGGAAACTGCTCTGTTTCATGGCCGCGAGAGCGATGCCGCGGCCTTGAAGCACCTGGCCAACCGTATCCGCATCACCGCGATGTCGATGACCAACCACGCGCACCTGGGGCATACGGGGGGTGACCTTTCGGCATCGGACATTCTCGCGGTGCTTTACGGCGGCGTGTTGCAGCTCGATCCGCAACAACTCCGGTGGCCGCAGCGGGACCGCTTTATTCTCTCCAAGGGCCACTGCGCCGCGGCGCTCTATACGGCGTTGGCGATGCGAGGATTCTTCGCGCCGGCGAAGCTGCACACCTTCATGGACCCGCTCTCGATGCTCAACGGGCATCCGGACCGCAACAAGCTTCCGGGGGTCGAAGCGAACACGGGACCACTCGGTCACGGGTTGCCGATCGGAGTGGGCTGCGCGCTGGCCGCAAGGATGCGCGGCGAGAGCTGGCGCACGTTCGTGCTCACGGGGGATGGTGAGTTGCAGGAGGGCTCCAACTGGGAGGCCGCGATGAGCGCGCAACAGTATCGCCTCGACAACCTTGTGGTCATCGTCGATCGCAATCGTTTGCAGCAGGGGGATTTCACGGAGAATACCATCCGCATGGAGCCACTCGGCGACAAGTGGCGTGCGTTCGGCTTTGCGGTGACAGAGATCGATGGTCATGATACGGCTAAGCTCCTCGAGACATTTCATCGCGCTCCATTCGAGCCCGGCAAGCCCAGCTGCGTGATTGCGAACACGATCAAAGGTAAGGGCGTAAGCTTTGCGGAGAACCAGCCCGCGTGGCATCATGGCGTCCCCACGGAGGAGCAGTTGCTCAAGGCAGTCGAAGAGCTGGAGGCAGAGCCCGTATGGTAAATCCCACCGTGACCGCTGACAACGCCGAGCTTTCTCTGGGGCTGGCTGCTTACACCCTCGGTCCCAAGGCCGACTGCCGCGATGCCTTCTCGCAGACCCTGGTCGAACTCGCCGGAAACGATCAGCGCGTATGTGCCGTGGTCAACGACTCGGTTTCTTCGACGAAGCTGAAGGGTTTTCTCGGCAAGTATCCTGAACGTTTTGTTAACGTCGGCATCGCCGAGCAGAATATGGTGGGCGTGGGCACCGGCCTCGCTAACGGAGGTATGGTGCCGTTCGTGTGCGGCGCATCATGCTTCCTCACAGCGCGTGCCATGGAGCAGGTGAAGGTGGACCTCGGCTACTCGAAGTCCAACGTCAAGCTGTGCGGCATGTCGTCGGGCATGGCCTATGGCCAGCTTGGGCCAACGCATCACTCGATCGAAGACATCGCGTGGACGCGCGTCATCCCCAACATGACAGTCATCGTTCCTGCGGACGCAGCGGAGACGGAAGCCGCGATGCGTTTCGCCTATGCCTATGATGGACCGGTCTTCCTCCGCATCAGCCGCATTCCTGTGCCCTCGATTCTGCCCAGGGGACACATCTTTGAGCCTGGCAAAGCTGTCGTGCTGCGCGAAGGCAGCGACGTCACGCTCATGGCCAATGGAGTTCTCGTCAGTCGCGCCCTGCAAGCTGCGGCCACGCTTGCTGAGCGGGGCATCCAGGCGCGCGTGCTGAACATGAGTTCCATCAAACCCTTCGACGAGGAGGCCGTACTCGCAGCAGCTCGCGAGACGCGAGGCATCGTTACCGCGGAAGAGGGCTTGCGCGCTGGAGGACTCGGCGGCATCGTCGCGGAGATCCTCGCAACGAAGATGCGCGGCGCACCTCCGCTTAGCATCCTGGGGTTACCCGATGTCTTCGCGCCCACGGGGACTGCGGAGTTTCTGCTGGAGCACTTCGACCTAACGGCGCATGGCATCGTCGGTGCGGCGCTGCAGATACTGGGGAGCAAGCCAACGGCGTAATGATGCTCTCAAGCGCAGCGGCGGAGGTCGTTCTGGCGGTGGACCAGGGAACGACGAGCACCAAGTGTGTCGCAGTGGACCGCGAGGGTGCGGTGCGCTTTTCCGCATCGGCCCCGCTGCGCATGCTCGCCCCGGGCGACCAGTGGTTGGAGCAGTCGCCGCAAGAGATCATCGCCAGCGCGCGCGTCGTACTGGATCAGGCCGCAGCTTCCTGCCACGACCGAGGCCTCCACGTAAGCGGCATCGCGATCTCCAACCAGCGCGAGACCGCACTCGCGTGGGATGCCGAGACGGGAGAGCCCATCGGCAACGCGATCAGCTGGCAGTGCCGTCGCTCTGCCGGAATCTGTCAGAGTCTTGCAGCGCACTCAGAGAAGATCCACGCGCGCACAGGCCTTGTGCTGGATCCCCTCGTGAGCGCATCGAAGTGGGCCTGGCTGCTCTCAGAGAGCGAGCACGCCGCGCAAGCTCGCGACCTGGCCACGTCCGGTCGTCTTCGCTTCGGCAATGTAGATGCATGGCTTCTCTGGTGGCTGACCGGTGGAACGACCCACGCAACCGACCATACCAATGCCTCACGCACCGCGCTGCTGGGTCTTGAATCGCTGGAGTGGGATCCGGAGATGCTTGACCTCTTCAACATCCCTGAGAGCGCTCTGCCCAGTGTGCGGGCTTCTGCAAGCACCTTCGGCGTCTGCAATGCGATCGATGTCCTGCGAGGCGTTCCCATCGTCTCTGCTGTCGGAGACTCGCATGCTGCCTTGGCTGCGCAAGGCGCGCCCGGCAACGTAAAGGCCACATATGGGACGGGCTCCTCGTTGATGGTGGCCTTGGACAACTTGCCTGAAGACAGCAAGGGACTCGCTCGTGCGGTGGGTTACTCCACTGCCAAGGGTGTCCAGTATGCACTCGAAGGCAACATCGCGATGAGCGGCGCAGGCTTGAAGTGGGTCGGCGAATTCCTCGGCCTCTCCGATCCAGTCGTTGAAGCTGCGGCTCTCGCCGCGACTGTGCCCGATAGCGATGGCGTCGTCTTCGTGCCTGCGATGGCTGGTCTCGGCGCACCGTGGTGGGACGCGGGCGCACGCGGAGCTCTGCTGAACCTCGGCCCATGGCACACGAGGGCGCACATGGCTCGCGCCGCGCTTGAGGCGATTGCACACCAGGTGGTTGATGTCTTTGAGGCGATGGAAGACGCCACAGGCCTCAGGCTCGCGACGCTCAATGCTGACGGGGGCGCAACGCGCAATGCTGCGCTGATGCAGTTTCAGGCGGATGTACTCGGCCGTCCCGTGCTGCGTTCCTCGCGCGAAGAGCTGTCTGCCATTGGCGCGGCCTGGCTCGGTGGGATCACACTCGGCTGGTGGAGCACCACGCAGGAGCCGTACGAAAACAGCGCAACGCCGGACACCTTCGCAGCCACAATGAGCGCAACCGAACGCATGGACCGCCGCAATCACTGGCGCGAAGCGGTGCGACGCACGCTCTCAGCGAGGTCCGCATGAGCGCTTCCGTCGCGGTCGAGATGCTGCAAAGCGATGTGCTGCTCGAAGCGAAGCACATCACGAAGCGATACCCCGGCCAGATCGCCCTGGATGATGTGACAATGCGCGTCTATCGCGGCCGTGTGAACGTGCTGATCGGAGAGAACGGCGCTGGTAAGTCCACCTTGATGCGAATCCTCTGTGGCGCAGAGCAGCTTGACCAAGGGGAGATATGGATGGAGGGGCGCAACATCTCCCTGAACTCTCCGCGTGATGCCGCAGCACGCGGCATCGCGATCGTGCACCAGGAACTCTCTGTCTTCACCAACCTCGATGTCAGCGAAAACATCTTCGCCGGCCGCGAGATGGTATCGATGGGGATGGTGGATCGCCGCGCTGAAGATGAGCGCTCGCTATCGGCGCTCTCGCGCTTGCGCAAGCCGTTCGCGGCGTCGACGCCGGCGGGCGAGCTGTCGCTCGGCTGCCGTCAGGTGCTGGAGATCGCTCGTGCTCTCGCGCATCGCTCCAAGCTGCTCATCCTCGATGAGCCTACCTCTGCGCTATCGCAGACCGAGGCCGAGACGCTGTTCGAAGCCATCCATGAGTTGCTGGCCGCCGGGCTGACCATCATCTATATCTCACACAGGCTCGGCGAACTCATGCGACTTGGCGATGCCTTTACCGTGCTGCGCTCGGGCAAGGTTGTGGGCGAAGCCATGCGCGGCGAGGCGACGCGCGAGTGGATCGTGACCACAATGAGCGGTCGCCCGATTCATGCGAAGAGCGTGCGAACACGCGCACAGAACGCACCCATTCTGCTCGAAGTGCGAGACCTCACCGTGGGTCGCGGCATGGAAGGTGGCTCAGGAGAGCCGGCGCTAGATCGCATCACTTTCAGCATGCGCCGTGGAGAGATCGTAGGCATCTTCGGCCTGCTCGGCGCGGGTCGCACTGAGCTGCTCGAGACGCTCGCCGGTTCGCGCTCTGGCTTCACCGGCGAGGTCAGCATTGACGGCCGCTCCGTGCGACTTCGCTCCGTCGCCGATGCCATGGACGCGGGCATCGCGCTTGTACCTGAGGACCGTCAGCGCGACGGCCTCGTGCCAGAGCTCAGCGTGCGTGAGAATATCGTGCTCGCGATGATGGGAGAGCGCTGGCTTTCACGGGCGAAGGAGACGGAATGCGTGATGGAACTGGTGCGCAAGCTGCGCATCGAGGTTCGCGATATCGAGCTTCCGGTCACGGCACTCTCCGGAGGCAATCAGCAAAAGGTACTGCTGGCGCGCTGCCTCGCACGCAAACCAAAGGTGCTGCTGCTCGATGAACCAACGCGCGGGGTGGATGCCAATGCCAAGACAGAGATCTATCGCGTACTTCGAGAGCTTGCGGATGAGGGACTGAGCGTGCTCTTCACTTCCAGCGAGATTGAGGAGACCCAGGAGCTCGCAGACCGAGCTCTCGTGATGCGCGAGGGACGCATCTCTGCAGCGTTGCAGGCAAGCGAGATGTCGGACGTAGCGTTGATGAGCGCCGCGAGCCATGACGTCGCGGCAAAGGACACGGAGTGGAGCGTGCTTACACCATGAGCGCAGCCGGAAATCGCTTGCTGGCACGAGGTAGGCTGGCCCAGTCTCCCGCGAGGATGGTGCTGATCGCACTGCGCATGCGTGCGCTCCTGGTGTTGATCGTGCTGGTCGCGGTCTTCACCATCCTGTCGCCGGACTTCCTCACGGCCAACAACCTCTCCATCCTTTCGAAGCACATCGCGGTGTATTCGATCCTCGCAGTGGGGATGACCTTCGTGGTGCTCACCGGAGGCATTGACCTCTCCGTCGGATCGGTCGCCGGGCTCAGCGGCATCGTCGCGGGCTATGTGCTCACGCATGGCGTCGTCCTGGGAGGCGTAGCGCACTATCCAGGAGTCTTCGCCGCCGTCCTGGCGGCGCTAGCAGTCAGCCTCGTTGCCGGAGCAGTGAATGGCTGGCTGGTGAGCCGCGCCGCGGTAGCTCCGTTCATCGCGACGCTGGGCTCGCTCTATATCGCGCGCGGTGCAGCGCTGCTGTTCTCCAACGGCAAGACCTTTCCTGGCCTCGGCGCGGACTCGCCACACGGCAGCCGGTTCTTCACCATGCTTGGCCAGGCCTTTGTGCTCAAGCTGCCGCTGCCGGTATGGATTGCGCTGGTGCTCTTTGCGCTTGCAGCCACCATCGCAGCAAAGACTCCCTTCGGGCGTCACGTGTATGCGGTTGGTGGCAACGAGCGCGCGGCGCGGCTCTCCGGCGTGCGCGTGCCTCGCGTTAAGTTCATCGCGTATCTTCTCTCCGCGCTCGCTGCGGGTGTCGTTGGTTTGCTCATCGCTTCCGAGCTCGAGTCAGCACATCCTGCGACGGGCGAGAGCTTCGAGCTCACTGCCATCGCAGCGATCGTTCTCGGCGGCACGTCGCTGATGGGAGGCCGTGGCTCGGTCAGCGGCTCGCTGCTCGGCGCTTGTGTCATCGGCGTGCTGGCCGATGGCATGGTCATGCTCGGCGTCAGCGAGTTCTGGCAGATGGTAGTGAAGGGCGTCGTCATCGTGCTCGCAGTTGCGGGCGACCAGCTGCAATCGCGCTTGCAGGCCAAGCTGCTGCCGTACCTTCTGCGCTCCAACGCGGAGGCTTGATATGCGTCGCGCGTTGCTCCCTTTCATTGTCGTCGCCCTCGCGCTGCCTCTGCTGCAGGGGTGCGACCGTGGAGTTCGACGCCCGCTGATCGCCATCATCGTGCCATCGCAGGACAACCCGTTTTTCAAGGCGGAGGCAGACGCCGCTGCCGCGCGGGCGCGCGAGTTGGGTTACCGAGTGCGCGTAGATGCGCATGGTGACGATGCGTATCTGCAGGACAACCTGATTGATGCTGCGATCGCGTCGGGAGCGAAGGCCATTGTGCTGGACAACGCCGGCACCGATGCCTCCATCTCGGCTGTGCGGCGTGCGACACGTGCGGGCATCGCATGCTTCCTTATCGATCGCGATATCGCTGCGCAGGGCACTGCGAAGGCGCAGATCATCGCCGATAACGATCAAGGCGCACAAGTCGTCGCGGCTGAGTTCGCGCGCAACATGGGCAAGGATGGCGGTGACTATGCCGAGCTGCTGGGCAAGGAAAGCGACACCAACGCACAGGTTCGCACCAAGGGCTTTCATGCTGTTCTCGATGGCGAGAAACAGCTGCACCGCGTGGCTGCGCAGTCGGCCAACTGGTCGCAGTCGGAGGCCTTCGACAAGACCGAGGTGATGCTGCAGGCGCATGCGACGGTGAAGGGCATCATCGCCGGCAACGACACGATGGCTTTGGGGGCAGTCGCCGCGGTGCGGTCCTCGGGCCGTCCGATCGCGGTGATCACCGGCTTCGATGGTTCGCCCGACGCGCTGGCTGCGATCAAGTCGGGGCAACTCAAGGCCACGACGCTGCAGCCCGCTGCCGTCATCTCGCGCATGGCCGTTGATGAGCTTGACCAATACCTGAAGACGGGAAGCACCGGCAAGCCAGAGAGGCAGATCATCCCCTGCGACCTGGTGACACCCGCGAACGTCGATGACTTTGTCGACTTCGAAAAGATCCGATAGGCAACTTCGATATTGCAGTACAGACGAGGAACAACATGGCAACGACGCTGGGCGTGATTCTTGGCAACCGCAACTTCTTTCCCGACGCGCTCATTGGCGAGGCACGTCGTGAGCTGAGCGCACTCTTCACGCAGCTCGCCATCGAACCGGTGTGGCTCATCGATGAGACCAAGCTTGGTGCGGTGGAGACATGGTCCGATGCGATGAAGTGCGGTGAGCTGTTCCGCCGCAACCGCGGGCGCATCGAAGGCGTGCTGGTGTGCCTGCCGAACTTCGGCGACGAGAAGGGTGTTGCGGACTCGATGCGCCTCAGTGAGCTCAATGTGCCGGTGCTGGTGCAGGCGTGTCCCGATGATCTCGATGCCTTCGGGCTCGAGCGCCGCCGCGATGCATTCTGCGGCAAGATCTCCGCGTGCAACAATCTTCGCCAGTACGGCATCAAGTATTCGCTGACCACGGGACATACCTGCTCGATCAGCTCGCCAGAGTTCCGTGCTGACCTGGAGCGCTTCGTGGGCACCTGCAAGGTGGCTCGCGGGCTGCGGCGCGTGCGGCTCGGAGCGGTGGGTGCTCGGCCGAATGCCTTCAACACCACGCGTTACTCGGAGAAGCTGCTGGAGGCAGCGGGCATCACGGTGAACACGATCGACCTCTCGGAGGTCTTCGGCAACGCCACTGCGATCGGAGACAGCGATACGCGGGTGAGGCAGCAGATCGAGAAGATCAAGAGCTACGCGGATTCATCGAAGGCCCCCGATGAGTCGCTGAAGCGCATGGCCAAGTTCGCCATCGTGGTCGACGACTGGATGCGCGATCTCGGCATCAACGCGACGGCAATTCAGTGCTGGAGCTCGATGCAGAAGAACTACGGCGTGAATGTCTGCACCATCATGAGCATGATGAGCGAGCAGATGCTGCCCTCGGCGTGCGAGGTGGATGTGGCCGGTGTGGTCTCGATGTACGCGCTGCAACTGGCCTCGCAGACGCCAAGCGCGCTCGTCGATTGGAACAACAACTACGGCAAGGACCGCGACACCTGCGTCTTTTTCCACTGCGGGAACTGGGCGAAGGACTTCCTTCCCGATATCCGCATCGGCACAGCTCCAATCCTCGGCACGGTGCTGGGTGAGGAGAACACGGTAGGTGCGCTCGAAGGCCGCACGCCAGCTGGTCCCGTGACGTTCGGCCGGGTGAGCACGGACGATGTTGCCGGAAAGATCCGAGCGTATGTCGGGCAGGGGCAATTCACTGATCAGCCGCTAGAGACCTTCGGCACACGAGCGGTGGTGAATGTTCCGGGGCTGCAAAAGCTCATGCAAGTGATCTGCCGCAATGGCTTTGAGCACCATGCGGCAATGACCAAGGGGCATGTGGCCCCTGCAGTTGCCGATGCGCTCGAGACCTACATGGGATGGGACGTGTACCACCACGGAGCGGAGTAGCTCCAGCAACAGCAAAGGCCCGCAGAGAGATCTCTGCGGGCCTTTGTTGTCTGTTCCAGACTGCGTCTAGTGGCCGCGCAGCCGCGTGATGTCATTGAAGAACACGAAGCATGCGAAGACGATAAGGCAGACAAAGGCGACCTGATAGATGCGCTCCTTCAGCGCCTCGTTGACATCGCGCTGCATAAGGCTCTCGACCATCAGAAAAACGATCATTGCGCCGTCCAGCGGAGGGAAGGGCAGCAGGTTGAATGCGCCCAACTGGATGGAGATGGTCGCCATGAAGCGAACCAGCGTCCACGGTCCCAGCTGCGTCGCGATGTCGATCTGCTGCGCGATGCCCACGGGGCCCATCAGTTGCTTCGCCGAGACCTGGCGCGTGAACATGCCCTTGAGCACGCGCACTACCATGGTTGAGTCATCGAGATTGTCCTGGTAGGCCTGCGCCAGCGCGGCGCTCCATGGAAGCTGTTCCACGATTGCGGGCGGGGCAGCTGGCGTGAAGCCGAAGCAGTAGTTCTTGCCGCCGCAGTCCGCCAGCTTTTCGGGCGTCGCATTCAGGGTCTGCAGCTGGCCGTTGTGGCGCACCAAAAGCGTTACGGGGACACCGCCGCGGTCGCGGAGATACGCCTGCATCGCCTGCACGGAATGCGGTGAATACGAGTCGACTCGTATCAGCTCATCGCCATTCTGCAAGCCCGCGCGGGCAGCCGGGGTGTCGGCTTTCACGGTAACAACTTTGATCGGCCCATCCTGCTCGCGCGGCTGGAAGCCCAAAGCCGAGAACAGCGTCAGCGGATCGCTGGGGTTGTCCATGTGCGCCGCGGCAATATCCAGCGTGCCCGACTGCACCTGGCCCTGATGGCTGAAGATGATCGGGAGCGCCTCATGCAGATGCAATGCGCACTCCTCGCCGATCTGCTGCCATGTGGGGTTGGCGCGATTGTCGAAGCTCAGGATCGTATCGCCTGCGCCCATGCCCAGGCTGGCAGCTGGAGTATTGGCCGGAACGTAGTCGACCACCGCAGCGCCGTTCAGGTACTTGTCCACCTCGTGATGATAGTGCGAGAGCGCAGCCATCAGGACGAAGGCGAGGATGAAGTTCGCCAGCGGTCCGGCAAAGCCGATGATCATGCGTTGCCAGCGGGGTTTCGCAGGGAACTCGTCTGCAGCCGGATCGACGGCAGAACCGCCGTATTCGCCGGCCATCTTCACATAGCCGCCCAACGGCAGCGCGGAGATGCGGTAGTCGGTGTCACCATACTTCACGCCGAAGAGGCGCGGGCCGAAGCCGATGGAGAAGACTTCCACGCGCACGCCACAGAGTTTGGCCGCGGCAAAGTGGCCGAACTCGTGCACCAGCACCATGATGCCGAGTACGAAGACGAACTCAAGAAGGACTGCGGGGAGGTGGGTAATGTCCATGAAGGTGTCGCGGGTGCTCGTTCTCTCAGGAATTCAAAGCTCTGTGCTCGATCAGCGTGCTGCGCCCGTGGCGATGGTCTCGGCGGCCTGCTGGCGCGCTCGCACATCGGCCGCGAGCACCTCCGCAATGGACGCCGGCGATCCCGTCGGGGTAAGCGCGAGCACAGCCTCGATTGTACGGGGAATACCCAGGAATGGCAGTTTGCCAGCGAGGAAGGCCTCCACCGCGATCTCGTCCGCGGCATTCAGCGCGATGCAATGGTTCTGGGAGGCTCCTGCGGCTTCATATGCCAGCCGCAGGCAGGGGAAGCGCTCGAAGTCCGGCTGCTGGAAGTCCAACTGCTTCAGCGCGGCCATGTCGAAGGTGAGGTCGCTGGCCACGCGCTCCGGCCAGGCCAGGGCGTAGAGAATCGGCAGGCGCATGTCGGTCACCGAGATCTGCGCGAGGATGGAACCGTCGATGTACTCGACGAGGGAATGAATCGTGGACTGGGGATGCACCGTCACCTTCACGCGATCCGGCGGAAGGTTGAAGAGGCGGCAGGCCTCGATGATCTCCAGTCCCTTGTTCAGCATGGTGGCGGAGTCGACCGTGATGCGCCGTCCCATCACCCAGGTCGGGTGCTTCAGCGCCTGCGCCGGCGTGATGTGCTCGAAGTCGGCGAGAGGTGTATTCCGGAAAGGCCCGCCCGAGGCCGTCAGCCAGATCTGCTTGACTTCATTGGCCGCACCGGCACGCAGGCACTGGTGAATGGCGTTGTGCTCGGAGTCGATGGGAAGCAGCGGGGTGTTGTGCTCGCGCGCGGCGGCCAGGATCAGGTCGCCCGCGGCGACGAGGCATTCCTTGTTGGCCAGGCCCACGCTCTTGCCGGAAAGCACCGCAGCATACGTAGCCTCCAGGCCGGCAACGCCGACGATGGCGGAGACCACGAAGTCGGCCTCGGGCAGCGTGGCGACGCGCACGGTGCCGGCAGTGCCGTATACGACCTCGACTCCCGTCACTCCGGCGGCCTTCAGTCCGGCCTCCAGCTGCGTCGCAAGCTCTTCCGTCGCGATGGAGGCGATCTTCGGTCGCCAGCGCACACACTGCTTCAGCGCTTCCTCGAGGTTGGAACCCGCAGCCAGCGCCACAGGATGAAAGAGCTTCGGGTGGGACTCGCAGAGACTGAGGGTGCTTTGACCGATGGAACCGGTCGAGCCGAGCAGGGCAATCTTCTTCACACTGAATATTTTCGCAGATGCGGCGCATCGGTCGGCTGCCTGCCGGCCGAGGTTCGCCGAGAGCCCAGGAGCGATGTAACCGGAAGTTTATGTGACCAAGCGATGTATTTCGAGTCAGAACCCCATGTCACAAACGCCCCGCGCGCCGGAGCCTCCAAAACTGACTCTCTGCCTCTGGATCCTTTGCCTAAATTTCGTGTTGCTGGCACTGCCAGCCTTCTGCCAGACAGTTGACGCCCCATCCCCACAGACCGGCACGGTCGCCGGCGTCGTCACCGATCCAGACGGGGAGTTGATTCCGGGCGCGAAGATTCTTGCGACCGGCCCCACGGATGCTGACCGAATCACGGCAACCAGCGACGCCAGCGGGTTCTTCTCGATGGCCGGACTGAAGCCGCTGACTCCCTATCAGATCGTTGTGGGTCAGACCGGCTTCTCTGATTGGTCTTCCACGGTGACACTCCAGCCCGGCCAATACCTATATCTCAAGGGCGTGCAGTTGCAGGTGGCGGCCGTTGTAACGGCGGTGTCGGCAGCTACATCCGAGCAGATTGCGCTCGAGGAAGTGCATGCCGAGGAGAAACAGAGGGTGCTGGGAGTCATCCCCAACTTTCTCGTCGTGTACGACCCCAACCCGCAGCCTCTGTCGGCCAAGCTGAAGTTCTCGCTCGCGTTCCGCGCGGCCACCGACGTAGTGACGATCGCTGGCTCTGCCTTCATCGCCGGAATCGATCAGGCCGCGGACACGCCTGCCTACCAGCAGGGTCTCAAGGGCTATGGGCAGCGGTTTGGCGCGCAGTATGGCGGAGCCTTTTCGGATGTAATGATCGGCGGCGCCATACTTCCTTCGTTGCTGCACCAGGACCCACGCTACTTCTATCAGGGCACCGGCACCACGCGCTCACGTATCCGGCATGCGATGCTGGCGCCGTTTCTGTGTCGTGGCGACAACGGCAAGACAGAGTTCAACTACTCCAGCATCGGTGGCGATCTTGGCGGCGCGGCACTAGCGAACCTGTACCTCCCGCAGACCAATCGTGGCGCAGGTGTGGTCTTCTCCACCGCGGCAATCACGACCGCCGGCCGCATCGCAAGTACGCTCGCGCAGGAGTTCCTGCTGAAGAGGCTGACCCCAAGCGCGAAGAATCCGTAGTTGGCGCTCTAGAAGCTGCCGGGCGAGATCGCCTGCTTCACCACCAGCACCAGCCAAAGAACCGGCGCCGCCACCAGAAGGGCGTCGATGCGGTCGAGGATGCCGCCGTGGCCGGGCAGGATGGTGCCCGAGTCCTTGATCCCCGCACCGCGCTTCAGTGCCGATTCCAGCAGGTCGCCGAACTGGGCCGCGGCGTTCAGCGCGACCGCCAGCAGCAGGTAAGCCCACCAGGGTTCGCTGGTGTGCAGGCGCGTGAAGCTGGAGCCCGTCGTGGTCAGCCAGTCGCCGCCCAGCACCAGCGCCATGCCGAAGATGCAGGAGCCCACCACCGAAGCCGCCGCGCCTTCCCAGGTCTTGTTCGGTGAGAGCCTCGGCGCAAACTTGTGCTTTCCGAAGCGCTTGCCGACGTAGAGCGCCGCCGTGTCGCCTGACCAGACGCAGAGAAAGAGGAAGATCAGCAGGGCCGTGCCGTTCTCCTCATTCAGGATCTGCGGGAGCAGCGTGAGCGGGTACGCGATGTAGACCAGCATCAGCAGGCCAGCAGCAGTCTCCCACAGTACGCGTTCCAGCCTGGTGGTGAGCGCGGAAACGGAGAACAGCACCAGGGTCACGAAGGAGATGATCGCCATCATGTCCCTGGGCCGGTAGAAGGTCGCGAAGAAGAAGGCTGCGATCGCGAAGATCACCCACCACAGCGGAAGCGGGCAGCCGCCAGCCTCTGCGAACTTGCGGAACTCCAGCGCGGACAGCATCGCCACCAGTGCGGCGCAGAGGGTGATGGTCCATGGCTTGTCGAGGAAGATAAGCAACAGGACGAAGGCGATGAGAACAATCGCGGTGAGGACTCGCTTCATGGTTCCTGTCGAGGATACACGTCGGTTCGGCAGGGCGTCAGGCCGGCGGCAGCGCCGGCCTGACCCCGAGCCGCCCCGCTCAGCCTCCCGCGCACTCGCTCAACGGAATTCCGTGAGCCAGGCAGAAGTTATCCTGCTGCTGCTTCCCGCTCGCGACGCTGTTCTCGAAGGCGTGGTGGGCGAGGAGGCCCGCCGTCACCCCAACGCCCACCATCACTCCGGCCACAATGAGCCCATTGCGGCCGTAGTGGGTCTTCGGCATGGCGGACAGGTCCACGATCTCCTGGGCGCTGAGCGGCGTCGCCGTGACCACCTTCACCCGGCTCACCAGGTTTGAGACCGCCATCGCGTACCACTGCGCCCTCTCCGACCGCTTGCCGAAGGCTTCGATCGGCGAGATCACGGTCCACAGCACCACGCCGGTCTTCGCGTCCCGGATGTGGAGACGGAAGGCCGGCGTCGAGTACGAGGCAACGTCCCCGCGGTAACCGCTCACATCGGTCAGCGGGGCAATCTCCCGCAGCTCGAAGATGAGGTCCGCCTGTGCCGGCGTCTCCGCGAGGGCGTAGTGGCCCCATGCCGCGAGGTCCTGCGAGAACTGCTCATACGCGTCGTTCATGTCCGCCGGCGCGTTGGGGGCCGAGCCCAGGTTGCTGATAAAGACCCTGTGTGCCGCCGCGATCTGCTGCGGTACAGGCCCCTTCGGCGTCACGGGAATGGTGGGCTGCCGCCGCGGTGGAGGCGTGTTGTAGTTCGCGGCGTTCATGCTGTCCTGCATGGCCTGTTGGGAGGCGCGCATCATATCGTCGTTGGCTTGCTGCGCCGCCTGCGAGGCTTGTTGTGCGGCCTGCATGTTCTGCTGCATGATTTGTATCTGCATCGCGGCATCGGAAGCTTGCTGTGCTGCCTGCATTGCAGGATCCTGCGCATGGGTTGAGGGGCAAATAGAAAACAATATGGCCAGAGTCGCCATCGTCGTGGCGAGGAGGTGTTGCGTCGACTGCTTCATATCACTGCTCCTAAAACGCTATGCTGCGTTCAGGGGAATCAACGTCCGCGCGTGGCTCCGCCGCGCAGCGAGTGCGTGTGGTGAGACAGCAGGACGTTGAAGGGCAGGAGGGAAGAAGGACGCGATCTATACCCGCAGGTAGAAGGCTCGGAACTGCAGCGCGGCGGACTCCGCACTGCGTTCCATCTCGTTCACCCGGGAGCCTGATGCAGCAACCTGGGTCAAGGAGGCTGAAGTCAGTCCGAAATGCTGCGAGGAGCTGTAGGCCGGAGGGACCTGCGGAGGCCGCACAGCGCGCCGGATGCGCGCCTTGATGGTGGACTCTGGTAGCGGTGAAGCCGCCGCGACCTTCACGCGGCAGGGAGTCAGCCGAAACGGCTGGCTCGCGGTCTTCGCGAAGTGGGCCGTGTACTGGCCGAAGATGGCCGCGCACAGCAGCGCAATGTAGAGGAACATCGAACGTCGACGCGTGCTCATAGTCCGGTCCCAGCTCCGACAGTGTGGCCTTCTATCTGTCGGTCTGCAAGATAGAACGCTGGGCGCGGGAAAAAGATGCACAGGTACTAAGGAATTTCTTGCGGAGTCAGCACATTCCAGGGGAGAAGCCGGACCAGGCTTTCGAGTCTGCGATTCAACCGCGCGTAAGCTCCGCTTCGCTGGGAAGGACGTCGCTCAGGTCTTCATCCGTCGATTCGCCCAGGCCGCCGAACCTTCGTTCTCGGCACTGGTAGTCGGAGATGGCCTCCAGCAGGTGCAAACCCCGGAAATCCGGCCACAGCCGATCGGTCACGAAGATCTCCGCGTAAGCAATCTGCCACAGCAGGAAGTTCGAGATGCGCTGCTCCCCGGAGGTGCGGACCACCAGGTCCGGGTCGGGCATGTGCGCCGTGTACAGGGCAGAGCTAATCTGCGGTTCGTCGATTCGATTCTTGATCGCGTCGTCCACGCCCTCGGCGGCCAGCATGTCCTCCACGGAGATGCCGCGCTGGTGGGCTTCGGACAGCATGCGGTGCACCAGCGTTCGAGCCGAGTCCACAATCTCCGAGCGCGAGCCGTAGTTGAGCGCCAGCGTCAGCGTCGTGCCGGTATTGCGGCCCGTCTCTTCCTGCGCCCACTGCATGGTGTCCTGCACCTCGCGAGGAAGCTCATGCGTGCGGCCAATGTAGGCCATCCGGATATTGTTGTCGTTCATCCGCTTCACATTCGAGACGAGGTAGCTCTTCAGTAGCTTCATCAGGAAGCTGACTTCGCTCTTGGGCCGTCGAAGGTTGTTTTCCAGCGAGAAGGCGTACAGCGTAAGCCAGGGAAGATCGATGCGCGAGGCCGTCTCGACGACGAACTGCACACTCTCCGCGCCCTGCTGGTGCCCAAGGAAGCGCTTCAGCGCCCGCTTGCCCGCCCAGCGGCCATTGCCGTCCATGATGATGGCGACGTGCTGCGGAATGCGTGAGGGGTCGAGCCGGTCATAGACCGTACGCTCCTCGGCCGAGAGCTCGTGGACTCGGTTGGAGCGCTCGAAGACGCGGGGCTGTTGCGGGGTCGACACGGGTGGCTCGCTACCTCTGAGGGTACAGGAGAGGGCAGGTGCGAGGGAATAGGTTTGGAGGCGGCCGAAGAGCGCCTCCCTGCCATCCCGGAAAACGGAGAGGCGTCGCTGCATCCATCACCACGCAGGAAATATCCGCGAGGGAAGGGAGGCAGCGACGCCAAGGAGGTCGTCGTATTCGTGCTGCGACGTTGAGCCTAGGCCATCTTGCGGCTTCGGCTCTGCGCCAGCTCGCGCACGTGGTTGAGGAAGATCGACTTCTGTGTCGCGTTCAGCTTCGACGAGTACTTCGAGAGCTCGGCCAGGAACGGATCGCTGAGCAGCACGGCAGCCTCATCCTGGTGACGGGTCGGCGTGTCGCGCAGCAGGGCGCTGATGTCCACCTGCAGCGCGCGGGCCAGACGGTCCAGCGAGCTCAGCGTGGGCATGGCCTTGCCATTTTCGATCTTCGAGATATAGGTACGCGGCACATTCATGCGTCCGGCAAGCTGCCGCTGCGACAGGTTGCGCACCTTGCGCAGATCGCGGACAGCGCTGGCCACATGCGGGCCCGCATCCTGGTGACGATGCGGCTCGGGCTCTGCGACGACCTGCAGTGCGGCGGCTGCCTTGGGTTGTTCAGGGAGCAGAGACTTCTTGCACCGCCGGCACATGCAGGCCGAGGTACGGAACTGGACCAGCTTGCAGTGGTCGCAGCGTAGAACCTCACGCTGACCGGCCGGCTGGGCGGTCTCGGGCGAAGTCACCTCTTGCTCGTGCATCGCCAGGGGCGAAGCGGAGCCTACAGGCACCATGCTCGTTGCCATATTGTGTGTTGCGGACGGCTGCCAGAGCAAGGCGCCGTTCCCCCACGTCCGATAACGGTGGTGGGGTATGTGCTTACCTTGACACCCCGTGCCGAGAGAGTCAAGAGTAGCGAGGCTGATTCTTGCGTCTTTGTCCACAAAGTGCCTTAGGCGAACCAAAGGAGTTAACGCGAAGGCCTTGGTCAAACTCGCATCTCCTAGCTCGGAACCCGAAGCTCATTCCTCCTTCGTTGTCATTCTGACCTGAGATGATGGTCGAAACGAGGAGGGGACGATGACTCAAGTATCGGCGGCTGAGGCCGAAGCGCTGCTGCGCGAATGGACTGCGAGCGAATCGCTCATCAAGCATGGTCTGGCCGTGGCGCGCTGCACGGAAAGCTACGGCGTTCGCCAGGCTGCGGCGCTGGAGCTGATCCCCGAACAGGCCTGCGCGATGGCAGAGCTCTATCGGGCGACAGGATTGTTGCACGACTTCGACTACGACCGCCATCCCACTCCCGAAGAGCACCCGTTCGTGGGAGTGAAGTATCTGCGTGAGCATGGCTGGCCAGAAGAGATGCTGCACGCCATCCTCGCCCACGCCGACTACTCCGGCGTTCTGCCCGAGTCGCACCTCGACCGCGCCCTCTTCGCCTGCGACGAACTCGCCGGATTCCTCACCGCCTGCGCCCTGGTCAAGCCGACAAAGAAGATCGCCGACGTCGAGGTCGCAGGGGTGAAGAAGAAGATGAAGGACAAAGCCTTCGCCCGAGCCGTCAAGCGCGAAGACATCACCCGTGGCGCAGAGTTGCTGGGCATGCCCATCGAAGAGCACATTGGCTACTGCCTCGCAGCCATGCAGGCTCACGCGGAGGAACTGGGACTCTAGGTTCTCAAAAGGCAATGGCGGCGCGAAGTTGATCGCGCCGCCATTGCCTTTCACCACTCATTATCTATTTGCTCAGCACAAACAACGCCACGCCGTGCTTGGGAATCCTCGCACTCAACGTTCCGCTCATTGCGCCAAGGTCCTTGTTGGCCCACACATCATGCGCCTTCGCACTGCCTGTGATGCCCAACTCCTTCAGCGTGACGCTGAGATCGCGCACGGACCACGAAGTATTGACCAACCCCACCGCCACCCTTCCGCCCGAGAGCGGCTTCGCCCAAGCGCTGAAGTCGCCGTGCGCATAGACCCGCTTCGCCTGCACGCCAAGTTTGTCCTGATCAATCGCAATCACCTCGTGGTTCATCAGGATCGACTTGTCGGTGTCACTCATCTTGCTGAGGTCGTTGCCGGCAAGCAACGGCGCGGCGAGCAGAGCCCACAGGCTCATGTGCGTCTTGTACTCGTCGGTGGTCATCTTGCCGTTGCCCACCTCCAGCATGTCGGGATCGTTCCAATGTCCATGCCCCGCGTAGGAGTTCAGGTCCGCCTGCCCCAGGCCGATCGTGATCATGCGGCCATAGCTGTCATCGATGTCATCAGTGGTGCGCCACAATTGAGCGCCCACGCTTGGGCCCCACGCCCACACATCGTCGACGCCATACTGGCACAGGCTGTACACGATAGGCCGCCCGGTCGCCTTCAGCGCGTCGCCCATCTTCTTGTAGGCCGCAATCATCATCTTGTTGCCGGCAGCCGTGCCTCCGCCCGCGGCCTCATCGGCCTTCGCCATCATGCCGTGAAAGCTGCACAGGTCGTACTTCAGATAGTCGACGCCCCAGCTTGCATAGGTCTTCGCATCCTGCTCCTCGTGACCATAGCTAGCCTCGTATCCCGCGCAGGTCTTCGGCCCGGGCGACGAGTAGATCCCGAACTTCAGCCCCTTGGAGTGGATGTAATCACCCAGCGCTTTCATGTCCGGAAACTTATCGTTGGAGTGAATCACTCCCTGTGCATCGCGCGTTCCTTCCCACGTGTCGTCGACATTGACGTAGACATAGCCAGCATCGCGCATGCCACTCGAGACCATCGCATCTGCCGCTGACCGCACGTCCGCCGCAGTGACCTTGCCCGCGAAGTGGTTCCAGCTGTTCCAGCCCATAGGCGGCGTGGGTGCTGGGCCCTGTGCGATCAGGTTCGGACAGGCAGCACCAGCGAGCGCGAGCGAAGCAGCAGCCAATGACTTCAAGAGCATTTCTCTTCTCCTTAGTACGGTGTCGCGGATGTAGTGCGGTGTCGCGGATGCAAAGGCATCCGCGA